>CAUHFD010000200.1 GCA_959605275.1 uncultured Eubacteriales bacterium
GTTTCCTGTTCCGATCTGTGTGATATAAGATACTTTTCCTTTTTTCTTTCTTGTAATAATAAGATTGTCGCGATCAAAGTCAGTACTTTCATATTCCAAATCAATTTTCTGACAATGATAAAAAAGCTTACAAATGCTCTCCAACTCATATTTGTAGTGCTGTCCGATAAAAATCAGAGTCATAATTTCGGTGTTTCCTTTCTGCCTGCCGCCGGCAGTCATTATGTTACAACTCGGAGTCGCCTAAATAGGGATTATACTTTTTTTCTTCCCCGAGCGTCGTTTTTTCTCCATGCCCGCTTAGAACGGTATAATCGGTTTCCAGCTCGCTGAGCTTTTTCAGAGATTGCTGCATTGCCTCATAATCACCGCCGTAAAAATCAGTTCTGCCGATGGAGCCTTGAAACAAGGTGTCTCCCGAAAACATCGTTGTTCCGGTCAAAAACACTGATGAGCCCTTGGTATGTCCCGGTGTATGCATCACTGTAAACGTAATTTCATCCAAAGAGATTCGGCTTCCGTCCGAAAAAGTATGATCGGGAGATACCGGCTGATAAGCCATTCGAAACGGAGAAGCCAAATTTTTAACCGGATCGTTCAACATTTCCGCATCTAAATCGTGAATATAAATTTCTGCTCCAGTGCGGTCCTTTAACACCTTCACCGCCCCAATATGATCAATATGTCCATGGGTAAGCAGTATCCTTTTTAAAGTTAACTTGTTTGTTTGCAGATAATCGAGTATTCTCTCTGCCTCTCCGCCCGGATCAATTACCGCGGCATTTTGACTGTCCGAAACCACAATATAGCAATTAACAGATAACATTCCCACCTGCATAACAATAATTTTCATTTTGCAGTCATTCCTTTCTGAAACCTGCTGTTTTTCTATCTTGAAACAAGCAGAGCACAAATGCTAATATTACTTTCCGGAGCGTTCTACTGCAATAACGCCTTCTACCTTAGACAACTTCTGAATAATATTTTTCAGTTGTTCAATACCGGCAATCCCGATACTTACCACAATATTCAGATTTCCGTTTTTTAATTCTCTGGCGTTGAGCTCATGAATCGGCACCCGAAAATTCGCCAGGGCTACCGAAATATCCGCTAGGAGTGAATTATGATTATGCGCGATAATATCCAGTGTAGAACGATAGCTGACCGTGGTATCATCTGCCCAGTGAACATCGATCCAGCGTGCGCGCTGTTCTTCGGTTGCCAACGCGTTTATATAGTTTACACAATCTTTTTTATGAACAGACACGCCATGCCCTCTGGTAATAAAGCCGATAATATCATCGCCGGGCAGCGGGTTACAGCATTGGGAAAACTTTACCAAGCAGTTATCAATGCCTTCCACGATAACGCCGCTTGTGCTCTTTTTCCGGGGTGTCGTGATTTCTGCAATGTCCAACGGCGCTGCCAACTGCTCATTTTGCCGCTGTTGCTTCTGATAATCCTCTTTCACGCGCGGCATAATTTTTGAAAGCAGAATGCCGCCGTAGCCAATCGCCGCATAAAAATCATTGATATTTTCACAATGCTGCCGCTTGGCTATCGATTCAATAAATTCATCCTGTTCCGTTTCGGACAAATGAATGTTATTGCGTTTAAATTCCCGTTCTAATTCCTGCTGCCCCGCCTCTATATTTTCCTCACGCCGCTCCCGCTTAAACCATGCACGGATTTTACTGCGTGCCTCACTGGTTTTCGCAATCTTCAGCCAATCCCGATTCGGTTCATGAGTCGGAGAATTTGTGGTAATAATCTCGACGATCTGCCCGGTTTTAACCTGATGATCCAAAGACACCATTCGTCCGTCCACCCGTGCGCCGATCATGCGGTTTCCCACCTCACTGTGAATCGCATAAGCAAAATCCACAACCGTAGAGCCGAGCGGCAAACTTTTCACATCGCCTTTCGGAGTGAAAACAAATACTTCTTCCGAACCTAAATCGGTTTTGATTGTCTTAACCAGGTCTTCAGCATCTTCGGATTCCTGCTGGCTCTCAATAATCTGACGGATCCATGCAAGACGCTCCTCCATCTTTTCTTTTCCCTGAATCCCCGCCTTGTATTTCCAGTGCGCCGCAATTCCGTATTCGGCAGTATAATGCATGTCCCAAGTACGAATCTGTATTTCAAACGGGATTCCCTCTTTGCCGATAACCGTTGTGTGCAGTGACTGGTACATATTCGGTTTCGGAGTAGAAATATAGTCCTTAAAACGATTCGGTATCGGCGTAAACAAATCATGCATGATCCCCAAGATATTATAGCACTCGATCACCGTAGAAGTGATCACCCGCACCGCGTAGATGTCATAAACTTCATCGAAGCCCCTTCCCGCCATATAAACCTTGCGATATATGCCGTAGAGGCTTTTTACTCTTCCCTCAATATGCGGTTCCAGATTGTATTCTTTCAGGCGATCCTGTATTCGTCTCTTGATATCCTCAATAAATTTCTCCCGTGCGTCCTTTTTCAGCGCCAACGTTTCTTCAATTTCACGGCAGGCGACCGGGTCCAAATAATGAAGCGCAATATCCTCCAATTCCTCTTTGACCGCGCGAATACCCAGCCGATGTGCAATCGGCGCATAAATCTCCATTGTTTCCAGTGCGGTATCCCGCCGTTTTTGCGGTGATTTTACACTCAAAGTACGCATATTGTGAAGCCGGTCGGCAAGCTTAATGATAATGACGCGGATATCCTGTGACATAGCAAGCAACATCTTGCGGACATTTTCGGATTGCTGTTCTTCTTTCGTTGACAGCGGCACTTTTCCGAGTTTGGTTACCCCGTCAACCAACAACGCAATATGATTGCCGAACTGCCGGATAATGTCCTCCTGGGTAATCGGTGTGTCTTCCACAACATCGTGCAGCAGTGCGGCAATCAACGTTTCCGAATCCATTCCAAGCTCTGCGAGAATATAAGCCACCGCAATAGGATGTGAAATATAAGGCTCTCCCGAAACACGCGTCTGTCCTTGATGTGCCTTTTCGGCTAACTCATATGCCTCTTTAATTTTTTTTACATCAAACGAACGTTCAGATTTTTCCAAATAATCGTTTAACATATCAAACGTATAGGTCATTGATACCATGCCTTTCCTACACTGATTACACTAAATTTGATTTAACCTTTGCAAAATTCCGGAGCTATTTAAGTCTACCCGCTGCACCTGCTCCGGCACAGTAATATCATTTCCTAGCGGAGACAATTCTATCAACCGGAGTTCATTTAAAATATCCAATATAAAGCGGAACTTACAATAATTCAGCTTTGTCCCCATAATTTTAATATAGAGCAATTCGACATCCTGATGAAATCCTCGGTTCTTTTTTAACAACTGGTATAGAAACGCAATTTCTTCCCGTGAAGGCAAAATTCTGCCTTTGAGTCTGCTGTCGACTGATTCTCCCTGAGATATTTTCTCATAAGCCGTTTTGGCGCTGAAAAACTGTGATTCCGGGAAATCGGACGGACGGATATCTTTGATTTTAATTGACACGTTTTTTCTTCCATTATACTCATTGATGCCGACCGAAGCCACTAAATCCACAATATTTCCGACTTCATAACAAAATCGATCAGTGCTCATCCCGAAGTAAAGCCCCTGAAAGCTTTTTTTATTTTCTGTTTCAAAAGTTATTTTAATGTGTTTATTATCCGAAAGCGGCGTAACCGCTGAAACCTTTACCTGTTTCACCAAAAAAACGGGAGCTTGATTCTCTGCACCGAACGGTTGGAGCAACTCCAACTGCTCTATATTTTCAACCGTCATTTCTTCTGCGGTCAACGTTCTGTCAATCACGTATGTATATTGGGGCATTTCGTCAAAGTATTCTCGTGCATACCGATTTATTTCCCGGGAAAAAACTGCAATATTTTCTGCAAGCAAGCTAAAGCCCGCCGCCTGTTTATGACCGCCGTATTTTGTGAGCAACGAACTGCAGGACGTCAACGCCTTAAACAGTGAAAAATCTCCGAAACTGCGTGCAGAGCCAGTGGCTTCGTTTCCGTCCACAGAAATCAACAGATTCGGCTTCGAAAACCGTTCTAAAATCTTTGCTGACACAATTCCAATTACCCCATGATGCCAGTTTTCTCCTGCAAGCACCAATACCCGTTCTTTCAGCTTTTCCGGATGAGCAGACAGCAATCGTTCAATGTCTTCCATAATGAAAGCTTCCTGCTGCTGCCGCTGTTTATTTAATTCATTGATTTTTTGTGCCAGATCAGCCGCTTCTTCCTCACTCTCGCAAAGCAGTAATTCCATTGCAAGACGCGCAGAGCCCATTCGCCCGGCAGCATTAATTCGCGGAACAATTCCGAATGCAACATTTTCTGCCGTCAATGTCTTATCTTCGAGTCCTGCCAACTGAAGCAAAGCATTCAGCCCCATGTTTTCGGTGTTCTGCAGCATCTGCAAGCCGCGCTGTACCAACTTGCGGTTTTCACCGGTAAGCGGCACCACATCTCCGATCGTGCCGATTGCCGCAAGATCTCCGAAATATTCGACGGCACTATCCATATTGCCCTCTTCTAACGCCGCCACCAGCTTTAATGCCACACCTGCGCCGCAAAGATACCGGTACGGACTGCCACAATCTTTTCTGTGCGGATCAACCACCGCTGCCGCGTCAGGAAGAGTATCTCCCGGCTGATGGTGATCGGTAATGACAATATCCATTCCCAGCCGTTTCACCAAATTGACTTCTGCAACTGCCGAAATGCCGTTATCTACCGTTACAATTAAATTAACCCCTTGTTCCGACAGGCTCTGCACTGCGGCAGCATTCAGACCGTATCCTTCGCCGTCCCGCTCCGGTATATAGTATACCGCATTTGCTCCAATTGAAACAAAATATTGATACAAAATAGCAGTCGCTGTCACTCCGTCACAATCATAATCGCCGTATACCGCTATTTTTTCATCACGATCCAACGCCTGCAGAATACGTTCTGCCGCTCTGTCCATATCCAGAATCGAAAACGGATCAAAGAAATCGCTGTCTACACTGAAAAAGTCTTCAACAGCCTGCGGCGTATCCAGTCCTCTTCCCACCAGCACATCGGAAACCAGCGGAGGCAAATCGTATTCGCTCGACAGAATACGGGATTTTTCTGCTGAAATATGATTCAATTTCCACTGCTTTATGCTCATAGCCATTTCCTTTCCGGCGTACCGACAAATTATTAAGAATATATTTTACCACGATGA
>CAUHFD010000201.1 GCA_959605275.1 uncultured Eubacteriales bacterium
TGTCCGTATTATGCCCTTCTAGGGCTTACTCAAGCCCCCGGCTTCGCCGGGGGTCCTGACTAGAAAGAAGAACATCCCGAGAATCCTTGATATATGATCATCTTTTAAAAATCGTTCCGTATGGTACGATTTTTATCTATCGGCTAATATTATGTGATATGATAGTCACGAGGGAATGAGATTATATATGGAAAAAATTTGTCAGTACTGCAAACATTTTAGACTGCATTATATTAAATACAGCAACGGAAGATATTCACCGCTGTTATACGGGCATTGTGTAAAACCCAGGCTGAAAAAAAGATATGCGGAAGAAAAATGCTGTACATATTATCAGCAAAAAGAATTGCCGTGAAAAATTTGTGTCAAAAAAACGGGACTACCTCTTTGAGTTTTACTCATTTGCGGCAGTCCCGATTATTTTGTTTTTCTTTATGAGCGTCGTTTTTCTAAATATTTCAGTAACGGCTTGGATATAGCAACCGAAAGAATCACGCCGACTACTAATTCTAAAATACCGTTCAGACCAAAAGCAACGGTGAATACTGCTTTGAGCTCTAAGGCATCAAATAAACACCACATTAAGGTCAAAACGCTGATGGTATGGAACAGAGAAGCCACTGCGGCACTGATGCCGATAGCCGGAATGTCCTTTTTCCATTTTTTACGCAGCAGGATAAATAAAAAACCTGCAATAACACCTAAAAGGATACGAGGAACAAAGCACATAATAATGGATGCAATCGGATTAGGGCTGACAAACGGAGAGAAGATGAGATCGCCGTAGGACGCTGAAGTCGTCGCTTTGATCATGCTCATCAAACCGAAAGAAAACCCCAGTATACCGCCGCACATCGGTCCTAAAATGACCGCTCCGATAATGACCGGAATGTGCATCAGGGTGATCGAGATCATCGGCGGAATCATGATGAATCCGATTGGGGTGAATGCCAGTATCGCTTGGAGTGCGATCAGCATTGCCAGCAAAACCATTTTTTGGATTTTTGCCGTTGAATTTGACATAAAGAATTCCTCCTTGCTGCTGCTTCGCCATAGCGGCAAATGTAGCGCAAAATAAATTTATTGCTAAGCCGTTTTTGAAACGGCAGATAGCCAATGAAAGAAACGCTTATTTTTCTGAGGTGTTTTTTTTGTATAAAACCCGCAAGCCATCTAACAGAAGCGTTTCATCTTTTTTGATTTCGGATCTGCAATGCGGCAAAACAGCGCCTACTAATCCGCCGCAGGCAACGACTGAAACGTCATTTCCCAGAATTTCCTTATAACGTTCAATCATCCCATCAACCATGCTTGCTGCTCCTAAGATCGTACCGGCTTTCATGCAGTCGATGGTGTTGGTACCGATCGGTGCAATGTTTTCACCATCTAAACTGATCTTCGGAAGCTGGGCTGCCTGAGAAGAAAGTGCGTCTAATGCAATCATCACGCCCGGCAGAATTGCGCCGCCGCGGAAGCAACCATCTTTGTCTACCACGGTAATTTTGGTGGCTGTGCCAAGATCAATAATAATAGCGGGCAAGGGATATTTTTCCATTGCGCCGATAGCGGTGGCAAGCAGGTCGGCACCGAGCTGTCCCGGATTGTCAATTTTTATATTCAACCCGGTTTTGATACCCGGACCGATTGTCAGTACTTTTACTTTTTTAATCAGCCGTATTGCCTTGCGCAGAACACTTGAAAGCGGTGGAACCACTGACGAAACAATACCTCCGGTAATATCGTCGGGCTGGCAATGATATAAACTTAGGATGTCCTTGATCAGTACCGCATATTCAAATTCCGTTCGCAGAGAGTCGGTGCGGATACGAGCAACAAATAAAAGCTGATCGTTATTATATCCGCCGAGCACAATATTTGAATTTCCAATATCGACTGCCAAAAGCATAGCAACGCATCCTTTTTGATTAGTACTTTTCCTGAAAATCCGAAAAATGATATTTCTGTCTTGCCGGTAATACGGTTGAACGGTATAAAAAAGACAATCCAATGTCAAATATGCCGTTGATTGTCTTTCGTGCTTCGGTTTGTATCAGAATGCAAGTCAGCTGACTTTTTCGGATACATTTCAGTTTACAGCAAATAACCGTCAAAGTCAAGTTCGTGAAAACATTAACGCAATGGAATAAATAGATTTATTATTCCGTATGGATTGAATATTGATGAAAAATAAGTTACAATAAAACATATACAAACCATGCAGAAGGAGCAAACAATATATGAGACTATCATTTTTGGGCGCGGCTCATGAGGTGACTGGCAGTTGCCATTTCATCGAGGCTTGCGGGAAAAAGATACTGGTAGATTGCGGAATGCAGCAGGGACAGGATGACGATACACAGGAACTTCCGGTTGTACCGGCAGATATAGATTACTTATTTCTGACGCATGCACATATCGATCATTCCGGAAAATTACCGTTGCTTTCCAAAATGGGATTTAACGGAAAGATTTTTACAACGGTTGCAACCGGTGAATTATGTTCTATTATGTTACAGGACAGCGCACATATTCAGGAATTTGAAGCGGAATGGAAAAATCGGAAACGGCAGCGTGCCGGCGAGGATCTTTATGAACCGCTTTATACGATAGAGGACGCGCAGCGTATTATGAAACGCTTTGTAACTTTTGAGTATAATCAGATCATTTCAGTTTGCGACGGAATTAAAATTCGGTTTATTGATGTAGGGCATCTGCTTGGTTCGGCAAGCATTGAGGTTTGGATAGAGGAAGAAGATGTCAGTAAAAAGCTGGTGTTTTCGGGTGATATTGGCAATCTGAATCAGCCGCTTATCAGAGATCCTCAGTATATTACCGAGGCGGATTATGTTGTCATGGAATCTACTTACGGCGATCGCAATCATGGTCCGGCACCGGATTATGTACAGGAACTGGCGGATATTATAAAGGAAACCTTTGATCGGGGCGGAAATGTGGTGATACCTTCGTTTGCGGTCGGAAGAACACAGGAACTGCTGTACTTTTTGCGGGACATTGTAAATAACAACAGGATTCCGGGATATTCGGAAATTCCGGTTTATGTAGATAGTCCGCTTGCCGTAGAGGCAACGAATGTTTTCAATAAAAATGTAAAGGGCTATTTTGACGAAGAGGCAATGTCTTTGATTAATCAGGGGATTAACCCGATTACTTTCCCGGGACTGAAGATATCAGTTACCAGCGATGAATCCAAAGCAATCAATTTTGATAGCCGGAGCAAAGTGATTATTTCCGCAAGCGGCATGTGCGATGCAGGGCGAATCCGCCATCATTTGAAGCATAACTTGTGGAGAGCGGAATCCACTATTGTTTTTGTCGGCTTTCAAGCAATCGGTACATTAGGGCGTTCTTTACTGGAAGGCACAAAAACGGTAAAATTGTTTGGTGAATCCATTACAGTCAACGCTAACATTGTTCGTTTGCATGGAATCAGCGGGCATGCCGATCAAGCAGGTTTACTGCGATGGCTGAGTGCATTTAAAAATAAGCCGGAGAGAGTATTTGTGGTTCACGGCGAAGCCTCAATCTGTGATTCTTTCGCTGCACTTTTGCAGGAGCAGGGCTATGATGCGCTGGCTCCCAATTTGCGGGCGAGCTTTGATTTGGCGACGAACACTTGTCTGGAAATGGGTGTTTTACCTGAACCCAAGAAAGTAAAAGAAACGACCCGTGTTTCCAGTGTGTTTCAACGTTTGGTTAATGCAGGTCAGCGCCTGATGGCTGTTATCAGACATAATGAGGGCGGTGCCAATAAAGATTTGGCAAAGTTTGCGGATCAGATCAATAGCTTATGTGACAAATGGGATCGATAGGATAAATATTGAAATCGTTTTTCCGGTGGTAAATTCATGATGTAGAAACCTGTCTGATTCTGTTAAGAACAGCCAAATGACATCATTTTTTTGGCTAATTTATCCTGATGAAGAGCAACAAATGTCAGAATGCAGTGAACAAATTAACAATTTGTTCACTGCATTTCATTGACATGTTTTTTTTATTACGGTAAACTTTATTTCATAGTATTAAAATTTTAACGAGCCGTTGTTATAACTAATGTCTACTGAACAAATCAAAAATTTGATTTGTTCGAACGGCTATCTGCCGTATAGACATTTCTTGATGCGAACACAGATTTCGATTTCAGGATGAAATCGAAATCCAAAGTGCAAGGCTTTCGTAAAAAAAGCTATCAAAAACCTTGCACTTTGCCAATTCATAAACAACGGAAAAGTGCTTTGTTATCGTTGTTTATGAATTATTCAGTGAGCATTAACTAAAAGCGAGATGCCCTCCGCCTCTATAGGCGGAGGGTCCCACTCACTTTTTCCGGTGGTGGTACAATCCACCACCGGAACGTTGAATGACGGGGCTTTGCCCCTTATTGAAAATGAAGGATGTTTCTCGTTTTGTTCCAAGGGAAATTCGGCTTTTATCAAAACGTTGAATCTTCGGTAAAATAACGAGGTGGATTGTTGTGGAACAGTTTGGAATAAGTAAATTAGATTTAAAACGGCGCAATAGAATGCAGATTTTGAAGCAATTGCAGCAGCATGGTCCCACTTCCAGAATCGACTTGTCATCATCATTGGAATTGACCCGGGCGGCAGTGACGATTATTACGAATGAGATGATCGAGCAGGGCGTTTTATATGAAAAGGGAGAAGCGGGAATCGCGGGTCAAAAAGCGACGCGGGGACGCAAGAAGATTTTAATTGACATCAATAAAAATTTTCGGTTTGCGTTTGGAATTGCAATAGATGGCTTAAAAATTCATATCGGTTTATCTAATATCAGCGGGGAAGTATTGGAAAAACGTCAGTTAGAGATTCATCCAAATGATATCAACGAGGTAACTTTGCATCATATTTTTGTGAATATGAAGGAAATGATGGCATATAACTGTCTTGAAGAAAATCAGATATTGGGAATCGGTGTTTGCCTGAATAACCGTGCAATGCGGGTCATGAAAGTGACAGGCGGCAGCGGTGCTCCGAATTACAGCGAATTGCAGCAGGCATTTGAAAAGAATTTCCAAATTCCGGTGACTTTTGATTCAATGATAAGCGGCATTGCTCGGGCAGAGGTGGATTTTATGAGTTCTGCCGTTTCAAACAGCAATTTGATTGTGATACGCTTTTCTGATAATATCGATGCAACCATAATGGTGCGGAATGAAATATACCGGGGATATCATAATCAG
>CAUHFD010000202.1 GCA_959605275.1 uncultured Eubacteriales bacterium
ATCCATAAATCGGCAGGATAAACCTTCCGGTAAGGATTGTATCGTTTCGGAATCACATAGAGTCAGTGCAATTCCACTGATCTCAGCCATATATTGCAATCTTCCGGCTGGGAATTTCGGCAGCATTGGAACATACGCCGCCCCCGCCTTCAACACGCCCAGCATTCCGATCAGCAGCTGAGGTCCTCTTCGGCAAAGCAATCCGACGCAATCTCCTTTTTTGACTCCGCTGTCCATTAAAACGGCGGCGAGCGCGTCCGAACGTGTCTTCAACTCTCCAAGAGTCAATACCTGATCATGAAAAATTAATGCCGGCTGTTCCGGATGGATTTTTGCCATTGCATCCACTCGTCCGTCAATCGGAAGATGAGAAAACGGAACCCGCATCGTGTGAGGCAGTTCAATCAAGTAATACCGATCATAATCCGATATCGCACTACAATCTTCCAACAAGCAAGCATCATGCTGCAACATGTTTCGTATCACTGCAATGAAACTTCTGCCGTAAAGTGATACTGTTTCTGCATCAAACAAACTGCTTGCATATTCGATTCGAAAACGATAGCAACCCTGTGATTTATAAATTTCCAAATTCAAATCCGCCTTAGCGCTGCCGGCAGGTACCGGCTCGGGCTCTGCTTCCCGCCCTGCAAAGGAAAACCCGTCCAGATTGACCGGGCGCATAGAGACAATGGTATTATACAACGGATTTTGATTTTCTCCCCGTTTTCTGCCGGACAAAGAAACAAGACGCTCTAAAGGCATATGCGGATGATCAATAAGATTGATAATATTATCCTTTACTTGATTCAAGTAGTCTAAAACAGATAATCCGTCTTGCGGCATCAATCGCAGCGGGAGCGTATTCACAAACAAACCTGCTGTTTCGGAAAGATGAAAGCTGCGCCTGCTTGATACAGGCGTCCCGACCATCATTTCCTTACTTCCTGACAATTTAGAAAGGAAAATGCCAAATGCACCGGTGAAAAACATATACGGAGTAAGCGCTTTCTGTTCGCAATAACTATCGCAAAGCAAAGTTTCCTGCTCAGTTAAAGCACACTCTGTACTGACACCGATATAATCAAATTGCTTTGGGCGTGGAAAATCAGTGGGGATCTCAGGCAATTCAGGCATATTTTCCAGTTGCTTTTCCCAATATTCCTGTTCCTCCTGAATCAGCTCGTTTTGATGTTTTTCCAACCAATATGCATAGTCCGCAAAGGCAATCGCGGGATATACGACTTCTCTGCCTTCATAAAACGAACCCAGTCGGTTCAACATCACAGACGCAGTCACTGCATCCCCGACGATATGGTGCATATCCAGCATTACAACCGAATGACTTTCTCCGTCTTTCCATAAAGCAACCCTTAGCAACGGCGGGCTCGACAAATCAAAGGGACGTACAAACGTCTCTTTTGCTTTTTCCAGCGAAATATTCTCAAACACTGCAAGCTCAGCCGAAACGTGATCTAATATTTTTTGGCGTATCCCATTTTCCTGCATGACAAAGGCGGTGCGAAGTACCGGCTCTGTATCTGTCAATTTCTGTACGGCATTTTGCAGCCTATTTTCATCCACCAAACCTGCAATGCGAAATCCGCAGGGCATATTATAAGACGTCCGCTGCGGTGCCTTTTGTGTTTCAAAATAAATACCAAGTTGTGCCGGTGTCAACGGAAAATATTCCTGTACCGGAGCTTTCTGTATTTCGGCATCAATTGCTCCTGATGCCGTATGTTCACCGGAAAGCCGCATTCCCAAACGACATGCGGTACGGCAAGCGTATAAATCAGCCACCCGCAGTCTGGTCCCAAAATCAGACTCCAGTTCAGATAAAGTTTCCAACGCATTTAAGGAGTCCCCGCCTGACAGAAAATAATCATCGGACACCGTCATATCAGGACGGTTCAATACTTTGCGAAAAACAGAAAGAACCCTATCTGCCCCTTCACTTGAATTCCCGTCTAAAGCATTGATATGGTTAATTTCGGGTATCGGAAGCAAAGAATCGTTGACTTTTCCATTTGGTGTGAGTGGTATCTCCTGTACCGGCTGAAATAATGACGGAATCATATACCCCGGCAAATAAGTAGCTGCAAATTCCAACAGCTCTGATTCAGACAGCGGAATCTCTGCAACATAATATGCGACCAGCATGACCTGCCCTTCGATATCCAGCAATCTAACCACAGCTTGCCGCACCGACGGATGCAGCATCAGGCAGGAAGATATCTCCTCCAGCTCAATCCGCTGTCCTCTTAGCTTGATTTGCCCGTCCTCTCTGCCCTTGATAATCACTTCTCCGTTTTCCGTCCAGGCAGCAATATCCCCGGTACGGTAAATCCGCTCTCCCGACTCATACGGGTTGGCGAGAAATGATTTCTCAGTTAATTCGGGCGCATTATGATATCCTCGACCGACACAAACGCCGCCAATGTATAAATCTCCGTAAACCCCGATAGGAAGCGGACGAAGTTCCTTATCCAAAACATAAAACCGGCAATTTTGCATCGGGGCGCCAACGCAGATGAGCGGCGCTCCGTTTAACAAATCGGTACTGACCCCAATAGTTGTTTCAGAAGGTCCGTATTGATTATATATCCGTGTACTTGTGCACTGTGAGAGCGTTTTGAGCAAACTGGCAGGGAACGCCTCTCCTCCGCAGATAATCGTTTCCAACCGAGAAATTGCCGATAAAAAAGCTGTATTCTTTAAATATGCGGTCAGCCTTGACGGAGTAGTTGCCATAAAACCAACAGCGTAAGAGCGAATCAAATCAGCAAGTTTTGCCGGATCCTCCTGTTCATTCTCCATCGGTAAAACAATCGTCTGACCGTTTAACAAGGAAACAACGCTTTCCAAAAGGAAAGCATCAAAACTAATATTGCATAAAGACAAAACAGCCCCTTTGCCGTATAACGGTGTCATAGCCTCCGCAAAATTAAGCAAAGAATGCTGCTCTATTTCCACGCCCTTCGGTGTACCGGTACTGCCGGAAGTATAGACCAAATAAGCAAGATCATGCGCAGTTGCAGGACAAGGAAACGGTATCTGCCCATCGTCCGACAATTTTTCCATATCAATAACCGGAATCGCGGTGTCTGTCCCAAGGAACTGCTCCGATAACAACTCGGTAGATAAAACCACTGCGGCATTGCTGTCGGAAAGGATTTTCCGGATACGCTGTTCCGGTAATTGAGGCGACAAAATCACCCAGGCACAGCCGGAGCGGATAATTCCCACCATTGCGCAAAACAGATCATAAGATTTCGGCAACAAAATAGCGGCAATCCTCTTCCCGCTCGGAAGAATCCGGAATATTTCCTGTGCCGTAGCATTTGCACGGTTCCATAAATCCTGATAGGTATATCGGCGCCCGGAGCAAATGACCGCAACTCGCTCGGGATTCTGCAAACAAACTTCTTCTAATTTCTGACTCAAATTACCCTCGTAATAAAAAGCATCAGTGCGGTTAAAAGAGTATAAGACTTTTTCTTCTTCCTCTTCGCCCAAGACGGAAAGTTCCCGAATCGGTCGATCGGGGAAAGCCAAAGCCTGAGTCAGAATGTTGAGGATATAATAATGAAAATCTTCAATTTCGTATTTAGAATACAACTGAGAAAGATAATCGTAATTAACAGAATAACGCCGTTCATCTTCTATGTTATTTAAATGAATGCAGATATGTTCCGCCTGGTATCCGGCATAATGCCACTGTCCCGAAAAAGTAACCAAGGTATCCCTGTTACGATAAGCCTGACTATTATGAAAAGACAATACCAGATGAAACGGTCTCTCAAAATCAGGACTTGTTTGCTTGGCAATAGAAATAATCTCGGAAAACGGCAGCCGCTGATGGCGCAACAAATCCAGCCAGTCATCCGAAAGATGCCGGTTAAACTCCTCAAAGCTCCAATTTTCATCCAGTTGTGTAAAAAACGGCAAAGTACTTACAAACATACCGGTGGTCTGCCGGTCGGTAATATCCATCCGATTATGGATCGGCGCTCCGATACAAATTTTATCAGCATGGCGGATTCGCTTTAAATAAATTGCCATTGCCATATAAAACACCGCAAACGGAGCAACACGGTGGTTTGTGCAAAAAGCATTCAGCGCATGATTCAATTTTTCGGATAAATAAAAGGTTTTCCGTTGACCAACCGGGCTTAGCTCTGCATTGATATGATCTTTCAAAGATACAGCCTGTCCTGCATCATCCAATGTTTCCTGCCAGAACTTCCGATCCCGTTCAGCTGCTTTAGAGGATAAATATTCCTGTTCTTTCTCAACATGAAGCCGGTAACTGGGAGCCAAAGGCAAGGTTACCTTTTCCCGATTAAGCAGTGCCAGGTAAGTTTGCGCAATGCGGTTAATCAAAGAAACCTGCGACCATCCGTCAGAAATAATATGGTGCGTCTTAATAAAGACGCCACCCTCATGCTCACTCAGCTTTACAATGGCAAAATAATAAAGCGGCGCATCCAAAATCGGCATAACCTGACGCGTTATACTGTTTTCCCAATGCTCAAAACCGGTAATATTCGTTGCAGAAAAGTCAAAAACAGGAAATAAAATCTCCTCATACTCCTTCTCATACTGTACCGGATGCTGACGCTCGTCCAACGTAATTTGCGTACGAAGAGAGGGGTCGGCTTTTAATATTTGATTTAAACAGGTTTGCAGTAATACAACATCCAAAACGCCCTTGATTCGTATGGTTTCACAAATATTATTGATAGAGGTCCCACGAAAAGATTGCTCCAAATTCCAAATATTCAATTGGCTATTTGATAATGGATAACAATTTAACATGCCGGTATCGTATTTCATCTAAGGAGTCTCCTTAAAATCATAAAAAATACTAATTATTATCATTATATTCTTTTTATCCTTAGATTGCAACATTTTTCGACATTTTTACCCAAATATTACTATGTAAAATAGATATAAAATAAATTATTTATCAACACACAAAAAAATATCTTTATTTTTGTTTGATTTGCCGAAGAAACATTTCACCGTAAGACTTACGGGCAGAGCGCGATATTGCAGCGCAAGAATAATCACCTTTTCAAAAACATTTAATGTTACCAATACACACAAAAGGCTGTGACAAAACTTTTTGTCACAGCCTTGAGCGTGTCGACAAAGTCGACAACGCTCTCGAAGGACAAACGCAATCACTGC
>CAUHFD010000203.1 GCA_959605275.1 uncultured Eubacteriales bacterium
GAGATGCCGACTGCCGCAAAGATGATCCGGCAGTTTGTCGGGCACAGTATAGACGGCGGACTGCCGGCACACTGAAGCTATTTGATTCGATTTCATTGTTGTCCATTTCGCTTTCTACGCATCTTATTTGGGGATAATTTAATTATATCGGTGACCGCTGCTTAGTGTCTATCAAAATTACAAACAGTATTCTGCAGCACTTAAGAAATTCTGACATTATAATTACTCCAATTTTATTTTCAAAAGCTGTTCATGGAATTTTTTCTTAAAAATATGTTGAATCCTGATCTATTTTGTGTTATACATATAAAATAAGTTAGTTATGGCGAGTTTTTAAAAATTAGCATGTCATAATTTTATAAATTTAAGTCTTAACTTGTGGGGATTCTGGTAGAAACATATCTGTGAAAATCGATATAATAATTGTATTCTCATCGGCAACTGATTTCATATAGTTAAAGTGTATTGACACAAATATGACCATGGTTTGCAAAATTAAGTCCGCCGATGGAATCCATAACTCCTTTACCGGTTACAGGCTGTATGATAAAGAGGGATGATAAATGGAGTGTATTTCGAAAAAGCAACTGAGTGAATCGGGTTATTTTCCGGTGGTGGTTTCTTATTATAAGACTAAATGGGATAAATATGAAATCATCCCACACTCTCACGGTCGCATGGAGATTATGTACGTAACCGAGGGACATTGTACTATAGGAGTACAGGACAAGACCATCACGTTAAATGCATTCAATTATATTTTACTGGACTCCAATGTTCCGCACAGCTTACACATCAATGAAAGTTGTGCGGTATTAAATGTCGAGGTCGAATTTCAACAGAGAAATTTTGCGGGTACTGATCTATCGGGACTCGCAGCGCAGTCCTCTTTGCTTCATCGGTTGGCTGACATATGCGCTCCTTATTTTGTTCTCAAAGACAGTGGCTCTGTGTTTCGGACTTTGCTTAGCCTGTATGAAGAATTGGATTTTGATAAACCGGATGCGCCTGAAACGCTGCTGCTCCTCAATTATCTGCTGCTTTGCCTGGGTAAAGCAGTGAATGATACAGCAATGGTTTCCCATTCTGACTATGATTATGTAGAAAGAGCTTGTAACTATATTAAAGACCATATAGAGGAAAAGATTAAAATTGGGGATATTTCGGAATATGTTCACATTAATTCGGCCTATCTGCAGCGCTTGTTTAAGAAAATTAACGGACAGACAATCGTATGTTACATCAATGAACAGCGCATTTTACTGGCGCAGAAGCTATTGACGCAGACAGACCGCGATATTGCTGAATTGGCGCTTGCTTTAGGGTTCAGCTCACAACAATATTTCAGTTATCTTTTTAAACGCTGTGTAGGAATGTCTCCCAGAAAATATCGCGAGGAGCATAGTGGAAAGGCAGCGAAGCTCAATCGCGTATCTTATGCAGAGCAACGTGTATATCAGGAAAATCTGCCGGAGGTTCAGTACGATCCCGGTGTGTTTGAGCGAAAGGGTGAGTTTCAGTGACATCTAAAACAAAACGTATTTTTAGCCTGTTGAATATATTAATGCTAACCGGCTCTCTGCTATGGACCTCTGCTGCTTCTTTGCCTTTAAAAGACCGAGTTCAAACGTCAGAGCAATATACCGAAGCGGATGACAATTTATATCAAGAACGGACTTCTTATTTAGAAATACAAAAAGAATATACGCAAAAAGGTTATACATCAGCGGTAAGCGATCCCATCGTTTTGCGTCCGGAAAACGCAACCGTCCCGGAGGGCGAAGCTCTTCCTTTGAAAAAAGGATACGATGGCATTGACACCGCCGTTTTGTTCTGGGAAAAACAAAGCTGGATAGAATGGACATTTACGGTTCCGTCAGAGGGACTATACGCTTTTGATCTTACTTATCATGCAATAGACGACAACGTGAATGATTTCGTGCGCAGCCTTTCATTGGATGGTAAAGTTCCTTTTGCCGAAGCGGATGAACTGCGGTTCTATCGGCGCTGGAAAGATGCTTATGCGCCTAAGACAAACAATCTCGGAAACGAAGTGAAACCGCAGCAAACACAAATCAGTTGTTGGATTACAACGCCGATTTTCGATAGTCAGGGAGCTGATGCACAGGAGTTGAATTTTTATCTTACTCCGGGTCAGCACACGGTCAGAATGACCTATATTGACGGTGCAATGGCAATTTCTGAGATGATCGTCCGTCCGATTCAAACACAACCCACCTATGAGGAATATCAAAAAGAGATTGCCCAATATCAAAGTGCATCGGTTGCGGAACCGATCATGGTACAAGCAGAATCGGCAGTTGTCTGGAAAAATCAGCAAACTCTGCAAAGGCAACATGACAGCGATCCTGCTACAATTCCTCAAGCTGCAGAGAAAAAGCTGAACATTCTCGGAGGAGCCAATTGGGATGTCGGCGGGCAGGCTGCCACCTGGACTTTTGAGGTGCCGGCAGACGGATTATACCAAATCGGATTACGTGTCAAGCAATCTTACGGTGATGGACTTCCTTCCCATCGAAAAATAGCAATTGACGGTGAAGTCCCGTTTGTCGAGTTAAACACATATGCATTTGAATACAGCCGGGATTGGTATGTGGAAACGCTTTCTGACAATCAAGGAAATCCTTATCTGTTTTACCTGACCGCCGGAGAACAGCATACTATTACCATCACCGCTCAGCAAGGCATACAAGGCGAAGCGGCATCGGAATTGGAATCAATAGTTTCGGATTTATTGGAATTAACTCGCCAAATCCGATTAATCACCGGAAGCGATCCGGATGTAAATTATGATTATCAGTTGCCTCAAAAAATGCCTGATTTGCTTCAACAAATGAGCACAGCGGCTGAGCAACTGCAAAACATCAGCAATAAGCTGATTCGGATTTCATCAGGCAATCCTTCTGCGGTTAGCGAAATACGTATGGCATCGGATCAGCTTAACAGCCTTGTTTCACAACCGGACACCATCGCCCGCCGGTTGCAGGAATTAAGCGATTCTTTATCCACACTCAGCACCTCTTCGGCAGGTTTGCGAGAACAGGCATTAGGTATTGATTATTTCCTTTTTGGCGCGCCAGGACAATCTTTTCCCGCCGGAACATCCAGTATATGGCAAAAGCTATGGTTTTCTATCCGAGATTTTTGCCGATCTTTCCTGTTGGACTATGATAACATCGGCAGTGTGGGCGAATCCGAAAAATATCCTGTCATTACTGTCTGGGTGAGCCGGGGACAAGAATGGGCAGAAGTCATGAAACAGTTGATCGATGATCAGTTTACACCGCAATATCATATCAACGTGCAAATGAACTTGTTACCGGCTTCTCAACTGAATGCGGGGGCGGTCAGTGCGGTCTTGTTGGCAGTATCTTCCGGAACTGCACCAGATGTCGCAACCAGCGTCGCTTATAATACACCTTCCGAATTTGCTTTTCGGAAAGCAGTAGTGGATTTGAGCCAAATGCCGGACTATCAGGAGATATCCAAGCGCTTTTTCCCTCAAATAACAATTCCTTATCAATATAAGGGCGGCGTATATGCTCTGCCTGAAACCATGAATTTCCGCGTTTTATTTTATCGTAAGGATATTCTGAAGTCCCTTGGTATCAGTATACCAAACACATGGAAGGATGTTTACAACAGCGTTTTGCCTGTATTGACACAAAATGGTATGGAATTTTATTATCCCAAGGATCCCAGTGTGTTTTTGTATCAAAACGGAGGCGATTATTATAATGAAGATCAAACCCTTTCGGCTCTTGATACCACCGAGGGATATCTGGGAATTAAAGAATACACGGACTTGTTTACCGTTTACGGTGTACCGTATGTAGCGAATTTTTTCAATCGGTTCCGAAGTGGAGAAATGCCGATAGGCATAGAGTCCACAACCACTTATTTGCAGTTACTTTCCGCCGCCCCTGAGCTGAACGGCAAATGGGGCGTAGCAATGATTCCCGGTCACGAGAAGGAGGATGGCAGCATTGATCGTTCCGCTGCCGGACTGGCCGGTGAAACGGCTGTAATCTTTTCTCAAAGCACGAAGCAGCAAGAAGCTTGGCAATTTTTAAAATGGTGGACCGATACGCAAACACAGCTTGATTTTGGGCGCCAGGTGGAGGCTATTTTAGGAGTAGCAGCGCGTTGGAATTCCGCCAATATTGAAGCCTATCAGAAATCGCCCTGGAATCAAACAGAATTGGAAGTCTTTCTCAAACAGATGGAATGGCTGCGGGATCCGCCTACGTTACCCGGCAATTATATGACATCCCGGCATCTGGAGAATATGTGGAACAGAATCGTGCTACAAAAAGTACTTGTACGCGATTCCATTGAACAGGCGGCCTATGACATTAATAAAGAATTGGTTTCCAAAGCAAAAGAATTCTCCTGAGTTCATCCATAAACACAGCTATGTTGTCAGAAAGGAGCCTAAATATGGCAAGTAAATCTTCAGATGCTGTCGTCCGATCCGGTTGGCAATGGCGGACTCGGCAGTTTGGCCATAAATACGGAACGGGATTAATGTTTTTTCTCCCTTTTTTTATTCTGTTTACTTTATTTATCATCGTTCCCGTGATCATCTCATTTGTCACCAGCCTTTGCCGTTATGATTTAATTAATAAAGCACAGTGGGTCGGCGTCGATAACTATGTTCATGTGTTCCTGGAAGACGATGTGTTTACGATTGCGCTCAAGAACACATTGACGATAGCGGTTATCAGCGGACCTGCAGGATATCTGGCTTCCTTTTTGATGGCGTGGATTATTCATCAGGTACGTTTTAAACGGCTTTACTCACTGGCTTTTTATGCGCCGTCCATTTGCAGCGCCATTGCCATGTCCGCTGTCTGGCTCTATCTTTTTTCGGGAGACCGATACGGGTTCATCAATAACTTCCTGATGCGAATCGGTGCTATTACGGAGCCGATTCAGTGGAATACCGATATCCAAACCATTCTTCCGGTTGTCATTCTGATTTCCGTTTGGATGAGTATGGGAAGCGGCTTTTTAGTGTTCCTCGCAGGCCTGCAGAATATTCCCCGATCTCTGTATGAAGCGGCCAGAGTAGACGGTATTCGCAATCCGGTTCAGGAATTGATTTATATTACATTACCTGCCATGAAGCCGCAACTCCTGTTCGGAGCAATCAATTCCATTATG
>CAUHFD010000204.1 GCA_959605275.1 uncultured Eubacteriales bacterium
TAATCGGCAAGTCCATGTATCACCATTTGATAAAAAGGAATATCCTGTCCGCCTGAACGATAATTGCTTCCGCCGGTCGGCACGGATAAAATATGACTTCCGTATTGGAAGGTTTTCATATTCGCCTGTTCCAGCATGATCTTTTTGCCGTTTTCCGAAATCGTTTGTAAACTTTGTGAAGCCATCTTTACGCCGCTTTGACGATCGGTTTCCTGATTTTTATTGTAGTCGGCATAAGCAGCATTTCCCAAATCCCGAACAGAAATGCCCGCATTCTGATACTGCGCCGTCTTTTTTAACACCGTTTCAGTCAGTGCCGGCAAGCGGTTTACCGAAATCAGATAGCCTTTTTCATCATCCGACAAAACAGTACGTACATATTGCTGATCTAACATTTTTGCTGCATCCCGGGAAGGAGAAACCCCTTTTACGGTATCCAACGACAAGAAGCTGACATCCAGGTATGTATCAAACGCACTGCAAAGTGTCGCCAGTTCCTTTTTGGTTCCGAGTGAACCGATTGCCCTGACTTTTTTTGGAATGGTGCGGACAATGCCGGATCCAAACCATCCGGAAAGTCTCAGCACAACCCGCTCAATGCCCTGCTGCTTAAAATATTCTGCCATTTCCTGCGCATTCTGATAGGTAGTCAGCGGTGTAACTCCAGTATAATTAATCCCCATGAAATTTTTGCTGCTTTCAATCGCACCTATCGTTTCCAAATAAAAGGGAATCTGTTCAGAAAGCATCCGCGGCGCAACATCCTCTTTATCGGTTAAATATTTACGATAAGTACGTGCCATACCGGAATAATCAGCATCTGCACCGTCTAAAAAGCAATAGGCTACCGTCAACGGCGTTTTGGAAAGATTTTTCTGATAAACGCTGACCGCGGTCGGTACCGTTGTAACCGAACTCAAATCCATGGTATCCTGCGTACAAACCGTAAAACCGGCATATACTGTATGATAACTGCTGGTTTTTCCGGCCGGAGAAGCATGTAATACACTCAGTGCCTCCCCCTCCTCGACCACTGCAAGAAAAGCGCTGTTTTCCTCTTTCATGCCAAATACCGGCATCAAAACCGGTCGTGCAGCATTCTTTTCGGACGGCTCCCCTACACTTGCATCAGCATGATAAACCGCAAGATCCATATCCTGAGAATCCGTCCGGTTGAAATCCAAAATCACACCGCTTCCGTCCGGCATCAAGGCATACCCCTCAGTCCCCTGTTTATAGGCTCCGAAAAAAGGCAGCAGCTCAATATTCAGAATCGGACTGTCTGCCGGATATTGCACGTCCTCCATAATAACCTTTGCACGAAACCAGCCTTCCTCCAAAGTATATTCCACCGGAATCACAAAACCGATTTTCTCCGACGCTTCATATTGCATTCCGAATTCTTTACAGTCAATTCTGAGATCTTCCTGTGTGTATCCAACCTCCGAAAAAACTTGAATCAAATCGGTTTGCTTGGAGCCGAACACATTACTTTTTCTGAGATAGCTGCTATCCTCCTGTTTTTCATAACAAGTAAGAAATATCTCTTTTTGTTCTTCGGTCAGTGAATTGTTTTTTAATATCAGTTTCTCTGCCCGGGAAGCAGAAAGCTGTTCCGGAATATCCTCCCACGTCATCGAAATATCACCGAGTGTGTATTCAATTCGCACCCCATTGTCAAGACGGTATATCTCATACTGTTCCAGCGCCGCACAATCCTCATAGCTGTTTGCTGTACGCACATTTCTTCCGTAAACATAAGAAATCTCAAACTGAGCACGCATATAGTCCTTATAATCTTCTCCGGCAATTGCATCTTGGTCAATATCCGCCGGATTGGATGAAAACCGCTTGCCGGTCAGTTTATTCTCTACATAGATATTCAGTTGATCCATGTTCACCATCAGCCGGTATGTATCGCCTTCCGCCGCAGTATACAATCCGCTTTCTGCGATAGGCTCCCCGCGCTGTATCTGTTTCCCGTCATCCGGCTGTACAGTTGTCCCGCAGCCGACCAATCCGATAAGCAGGCACAAAACAACCGATAAAGATAAAAAACGTTTGATCACGATAACCATACCTTTCCGATATTACGCCGATATCTACTGATCATATCCGTATACTGATCTCCTTATACGCTGAAAGGACAAATGAAAGGAGGATACTGAATATATTATAAAACACCATTACAATAAAAATAATTACAACAGCTGCCGCTAGTGTTAATATTAACGTACCGATCGTTTTCATAAAGCTGTAATCATGTATACTCATAATTCCGATAAACAGCAGTATACCAAACCATATCCAGGATGCCGCCGTTATCATAGTGTAATACACAAGCCCCGTCGTAGTGAACACATGAGATAAAAGGATATTAACCAGCCCCAACAGCGTCATAGGCAAAGACGCATATCCAAACACCTGCACAATATCCGAAAACCGTCCTTTTCCGTCCATCAGAGTGGTCACCGACCAATTTCCTACGCAAAACAAAAGGAACAAGAAAAACACACTGCGAAACTCCCGAAAAATATTAAGCGGTACATCAAAATCAGTATTAAAAAGAAATCCTGTTCCGATTTTAGACAGGATGTTAGTTAAAAACCAGCATCCCAAAAAAAGAATCGCTGCTCGGCTTGTACCTCTCTTTTCATGCTTTAAATCCCAAAAACCGTCAAAGGGGTGGAACAAGACATAAAAGGCATATTTGATGCTGTCAGCCATGTCATTTTCCCGCCTTTCTTTTGGTACGTTTTCTAAGCCATGCAATCAAGCCGGCAACCAACAGGACTAATAAAACAAGACACGGCAGCAGGACATGCAGATTTTTTCTCATCCATTCTCCCTGATACTGTTCCAGCGCCTTTCCGTATCCGATGATGACATCATCACCGCGATAATTTCCTTTTCGGAAATATTCCATCGCCGTTTGATAATCCTCTTTTTGATAATAAATCCGTCCCATGTAAATATACGCCAAATCAAATCCAGAATCATACTTCAACACGTTTTTATACAACGCAAGACTTTTATCATAATCACCGGAACGATAGTATTGTCCCGCTTGCTGTATACTCTGCGCATAATCAGTCATTGAAAATACCGTGAGTGTATTGCTAAGGCTGTCTAATACATAAAGTTTATCATTGTAATAACGGATTGCCGAGGGGCTTTTAAAATTTCCCTGTAAATCCTCTTTTCCGCCAAAAGCATAAAGCAAACTGCCGTCAGACTGAAAAACATAAATACAGCCGGATGCCTGATCCGCATAGTAAAAATTTCCGTTCTGATCCGCACAAATACAGGTAATTTGAGAATCTTCGGTAATCTGTGCCATATTTTCAGCTTCCGGCAAAATATCAGTACCGCCCGGATTCAGCCGCTTGACTTTTTTGGTTTCATCCGTAGCCTGTGTGACCGCATAAATAAAATCTCCGTCATCCATATAAAGATTACTGTATTCCAACGGAATAAACTGCACTGTCTTTTCCCGCTGTTCTTTGGTCATCAACTGGCGCCATATGATATCAAGCGGTGTGGTCACCACACGGTTGGACCCCACAAAAGAAGAAAAACTGCCTTCGGGGGTAAACTGCATAATGCCGTTAACCTGTCCTCTCGCTACCACAAATAATCTGCCTGCGCTGTCTACCGCCAGCTTACGAGGATAAAAGACGTATCCTTCTCCAAATACATCGTTTTCTTCTACTATAATGCTTTTTACCCACTGTCTGTTTTCCGTTAAAACAACCACTCGATTGTTTTCGGTATCCGCAATATACAGGTTCCCGTTTTGATCTGCAAAAACACCCTCGGGTTTCTGAAAATTCTGCTTCTCTCCATTCTCGGTAAAGCTGCTTATTTCTTCCAGAACAATACCGTCCGCGTTCAATACCAAAATCCGGGAATTTCCGGTATCAGCTAAATATAATTTTCCGTCCGCACCGATACACATATCCCCCGGAGAAGATAATCCCAGTTCAACCACCTTATCAATCAAAAAAGGAGCGGGACATTCTACTTGTCTTTCCTCACTCTGATAGGAAATATAATGGAAAGAGCGGTAAGGTACATATGCCGATACGGTCGAAACTGTCACCATAGCAATGGTACATGCTGCTGCGCATATCATCCTAGCCAGACGCCTGCTGTGTTTTTTCATACAAAAGAGCATGTTGTTCCGCCAAATGCTCTGACAGAAACATCCTATGCCCGCGTCACCACCTTTTATCAAAATTCCATCCAACTTATTTGATACCGGACGCCGTCATCGTTTCCATAATCTGCGATTGAGATAAAATAAAAAACAATATCGGGACTATCATAATCACTACTCCGACTGCAGCACCTGCGCCTGCCCGCGCAATTCCGCCGGCAACAACCTGACTCAATGCATACGGCAGCGTCTTCAGTTCTTCGCGATAAATGTACGGAGAGCTGGATATACTCCAAAGCGACTGAAAAGAAAAAATCGCCAAAGTCAGCCAAGCCGGTTTTACATTCGGCACCACGATACGGAATAATATTCCGTATTCGCTTGTGCCGTCGATACGCGCAGCATTCAGTAAATCCTCCGGTATCTGTACCATAAACTGCCGCATCAAAAACAATCCCAAGCTGGTGGCGGCAGCCGGTATAATCAGTGCAAGATAACTGTCGATCCAGCCGAGCGCCGACATCGTAAGATAATTTACAATATCACCGACCAGAGGAGTAAACATCAGCGCCGCAGTCACCAGTCCGAACAACGTACCCATGAACGGAGCTTTGCTTTTGGCCAGAGGGAATGCCGCCATAGAGCAGACCACAATATTCAAAATCGTGCCGCAGATCGAAATCAAAACAGTATTAAAGGCATATCGCGTAAACGGTACCCATGAACTGTTCATCAAATCGAACAGCATTTTAAAGTTCCCGGTTGTCGGATTTTGAACAAAAAATCGCGGCGGATATAAATACAGTTCACTGGTCGGTTTAAAAGCCTGGCTTACGGTCATAACCAGCGGCAGTACGCTGAAAAGTCCGAAAACTGCCAACAGGATAACGATCAAACAGGTCACTGCCTTGGAGCGGTTTGCATATTTTC
>CAUHFD010000205.1 GCA_959605275.1 uncultured Eubacteriales bacterium
ACTACGACAAAAACAAAGAGAAAATAGATCCAGCCAATCGCTGCCGCATAATCCATTTCTGTTTTCATTCGGAGAATATATGCCATGACTTGATTGTTAACATCAGAGAAGGAATCGATCAATGTATAAATGATATTGAGCAGAATGATGGGAGACATCATCGGCAATGTAATGAACCAAAACATTTCCCATCCGGTAGCGGCGTCGCATTTTGCCGATTCATAAAGAGACGGTGAAATCGTTTGCAATCCGGCAAGAAAAAGAATGACCTGCACACCGCATTTCCAAAAAATGCTGCTAATATTATAGAACAAAAAGTTCAGGACCGTTTCCGCACCGCTCCCTAAATAGCTCATCACATTGGCTGGCAGAAGGACATTTGCCGCTTCTAAAGCAGATCGGGTATTCATACCCGTTTGCTCCAGTTCCATCATTACGACTCCGGATCCTAAAAGAACAGGCAGGAAAAAAATACACCGAAAAATGCCTTTGCACTTTATTTTTTGATTTAATAAAATAGAAAGAATTAAACTGAAAACTGTAATTAGAGGGGTGTATAAAAAAGTAGTTTGGATTTGCTTTAAGAACAACGGTACAAATTCCACATCAACAGTAAATGCCCGCAGATAATTTTCCAAGCCCACCCATGTGGTCTGAAGTCCGACAATATTCGTCAGTTTTCCGAAACTCAGCCGCAAAGAAGTGATAATCGGAAATAAAAAAAACAGCAGAAATCCAATAATCCAGGGGCTAATAAACAATAATGCCTGAATAGTTTTTCGTCGCTGCATACCGATACGGATGCTTTTCATAAACCACCAATCCTTTATATTTGCTACTTGGTAATCAATATCTTTGAATGCAAAGAAACAATAAAACCAAATCTCTCAAATGATTAATCTTTCTTTTGCGAAACCAACAGATAATCTCTTCCTGGAACAGTATAACCGTCTGCAGAAGCATCTGATTTTCCGTAATTTACATATACACTGGTACCATCTGCATAAGTTGTTTTATACAATTGTGAAGAAAGCTGCTCATGATGAATCATTTCTTGATTCCAAACAGCAGAAAGGCGAGTGTTGAATTCCTGATAAGTTTCCTTAATCTGCGTTGACCAATCCTGATATCGTGCCGTAAACAAAAAGCGATAATCGGTTTTGTTCAAAAGACCCGATTTTTCCCAGGTTATCTCAAAATGAGGAATACAACCGTACTCAACCCATTTTAATTTTTCCGTTGCGAAATCGCTGGAAAGATTACCCGGCTGAGCAGAGTAGGGAAGGTATCCATGTAAAACCAACTGTAAAAACGGGATACTTTCATCCGTGAAAAGATAACCGGAATCAGTGGTAGGAATATCATATAGCCGATCGACCTCACTGAAAGTATAGGCATTTCCTTCGGTTACCGCTACCTGCCGACCGGAAGCGGATATTTCACTGATAACTTTCTTCCAGTTTTCTATGGTCTCCTTTTTGGAAACCGGAGCAGAACCACTGCTTTGATAAACAGTTGATCCTATTTGTTCCAGCTGAATGCTAAAACCCGGAATTTTTTGATATTTTTTCAGACAAAGAGGCAGTAGTTTGTTAACAACGTATTGTGAAGAGGCAACATACCGTTTCCCTGCTTCGTCAGTTAATAAATTGCCGTTAGCAAGATATATACCATCTCGGCGTAACGAGAACCCGGCTGGCATATTTTCACTTTGCACATCTAAGTAATTTTCCTGACCGAAAAGACGATATCCGCTCTCATCGACATCTTTTTGCAATGCAAGCAATCCGGCATTTCCGCCCAACCTACTGTCCGCAGGCATATGGCTGGAATATTTTCCATATCCACCTTTACTCCATCCAATTAAGTTAATATCCGCGGATACAATACCGTCGTCACGTAATTCTTTCACGATCGTTTGTGCCTGAGAAAAATCTGTCATCGTTAAAAATTGTTTCATCAAAGTGTCCTGACGTTCTATTCCCATAAAAAGATTTAAACTCAACGGAACGTTATTGTTGTTTACAGCGTCCTTTAACTGGTTGCTTTCTAGCAAGTAAGATCGATATGTTCCTGCCATTGCGCTGTAATTGGCATCTTCTCCGTCCAAAAAGTAATACCGCACAGTACGGTCTCCATCAGTGCGTTGTTTGGTAACTGAAACAATTTGTTCTCCTTCATCGTTGGAATAGGTCATGCTGTTTCGATAACGAAAATCGCAGCTTATTCTGCTCAGATTGACCAATTTTCCACTGGGAGAAAGTGTTATAGTGGAATTCTCTTCCCCTTGTGTAACGATTCCCAGATAAGCATCTTCCCCTCGTTTGATTCCGAATACCGGCAGCGAGCACTTTGTCCAATCACGCTCTGTATTTACCACCGTTTCCGGAAGTGTCGAGATATCGGAAGAATAAATGGACCAAGTGGTACTGGAAGACTTCCCGATAGGAGAATTTTTGAAATAATAAAGAGCGCCGCAACCGTCGGGATAAAAAACATAACCATCGTCAGTATCCTGACCTGCAGCAAGAAATGGCAGCGGAGTAACGGAACACAAAAAGAAAGACCCTTTTTCCCAAATACTGTCCTGCGGTAGCGTGATTTCAAGATAATTTTGAGTGGCATGCAGCCTTAGTGTAAATCCCATATCTAGCTCGGTAAAGGCAAATGCAAGGTCAATGCTGTCGGCATCTTTTTTAGGTTGCACCGTATATGCCATATTGAGCAAAGATGCCTCGCTGATGCCGGAGAATTCTTCGGTGGTATACGAAATAGAAAATAAGGAGCCGACCACATTTGCCACATGCTCACTTGCATAAGTCATGCCGTTATGAGTAGCGGAAGAAGACAGCGTATGCCCGTTCTTTCGGTTGTGAATCAATAATTCTGAATTGTGTTCCTGATATGTGATATCTAAGGAATCCGTAGACAACAAAAGTGCAGTTGCTCCGGCTGTTTCCGAAACAGCAGACGGGTTCGGCACCGAAGATTCGGATTGTTCAGAACCGATCGTCAACGCTGTCATTCCCTGTAACATCATTCCTGCTGCCAGTGTCAACGTCAGGATTTTTTTTAGCATATGCATTTATCCTCCTTTGTTAGCCGTTTTGCTTTCAGTAATCCGCCCTTATGAAATTAAATTCATGTAAAATCAACATCATAAAAATCTACTGTCAACGAGAAGCCAACATACGAAACTCATTAAAAATACTTTGGAAAAATTGTATCCACTGGACGCAGAACAGCGCAACCAAAAGTAAAGTGATCCACAGTAACAACATTGCAAAAACAGAAAGAATAATAACTCCTACAGTTTTAGAAAACTCATAATCATTCATTTGTTTGACGGACTGGAATCCCAGAAGGAACACCCATGTCCATTTGATGATATTCAATCCGGCATACAATCCGCCGGATTCCAAAGAGAGAATCCAAGTTAAAGCGGTAATCGGAACGGTAAGAATAACATAAGGAATCAGAGAAAAGCAAAAAGCAGTAAATAAATCCCTGAATTTCACCTCACCGCCCAGAATAGAGGTGACCGCATAACAGGTCACGGAAAAAGAAACAATCGGAACCAGCATAAGTGATATTTCCAGCAACAGATTGATATCGTCTTTGTTTCCACTGAAAAGATAACTGCCGGACAAAACCGAAAAAATTCTAACAGCCACCACCATCAAAAGCATTAATAAAGCGGGAATCCAATTTTTCCTTGCTCGACGCTTTATTAATGTTAAACTGTCTTTGGGATGAAATAAGTGAAGCATATACAATGTGAAAGGCACCGTACACCCCTCCTGTATAGAAATAACATTCTTGTGATTCGATATTCAAAACATCTTTGTGCAATGCAAATCGGTAGTATGAACCCGACAGCATCTGTTTCTGAGCAAGTCATACCGGTCAACGATTCTTCCGATCGGTAACGTCCTTGTCATCGGATGCAAATCCATAAGATTTTGCCAGAAAGCGATTCGATACACGACGCATTTGCCAGATCAAAAAACCGATACCAATAAACAGAACAATTGCTCCGAGCACTACCCATATAAAATTAGCTTTCACAATCTCTTGGAGCCAACGTGCATAAGCTTTGGAATATCCAGTTTTATCATTGGCAGCATGAAAATAGAAAAGAGCTTCTTGGTATTCTTGGTTTTTATAAAGTGTATTGCCGATTCCGCTGTTTGCCATGTAATACTCTGCATCTGTATCCAGCACCCGGCTCCACACGATCGATGCTTTTTGATAATCGCCGCCGTAATACAGGATAATCGCTTCGTGCACTTGTTTGATAAATTCGGTCGGCTCAAACACATGAACGGCATTTTGAATACTATCCAGCACATAGACACGTCCCTCTGCGTCCACCACCAAGCTGACAGGAGATTCAAATCGTCCTTTGAGTGAACCCATACCGCCAAATACCGCCAGTAAATTTCCCTCCTGGTCATATTGATAAATACAACCGTTATTTTGGTCTACTGCATATAGAATATTGTTGTTGTCTACCGCAATATCGACAAATTGCGGATTTTTTAACGTGGTATTTCCGCTTCCGGATGTGGAAGTATTGGAAACCGGAGTAACTTCTCCGAAAAATTTTTCGGGATAGCTGTTTTTATCAGTCGCGCTGATTTTTCGAATTTGCCCGGAATCCGCTAACGAAGTGGCATAGATCAATCCATCTTTGATTAAAAAATTGGAGTACTGGGCAGGCTCTCGAATCTCCATTCGGCTTTTTTGAGCAGCACTGGCAAAGATATTAATTAAAACCTGGGTAAGGTTAAATCCTACCTCGGGCGCACCGGCATATCCTTCAAACTCATTTGTCGGACTGATAATCATAAACTGCTTTCCTTGTTTTACATAAAGCATATTCATTTCATTGACATAAATTTTATCAGGAGAAAAAACTTCCTCTGGATCCAACAGCGGTGATTTCGGTTTGACAAATTCTTCTACCATAGCTCCAAAGGAATCCAGATGGACAACGCGATGGTTTCCGGTGTCGGCAATAAAAAGATCTCCCTGCTCATCT
>CAUHFD010000206.1 GCA_959605275.1 uncultured Eubacteriales bacterium
GGGGAAAGTCCCCTCTCCCAGAGCGTTGTCGACTTTATCGACACGCTCAAACAAAGCCGCCTGCATTTTTGCAGCGGCTTTGTTAATGTATAACCTGTATTAATGAAATTTTGGCAGCCAGTCGCCGTGTGCGTCGATTAAAGCGTCCACTAATTTGATGATGTCATCAACAGATAGTTCACTGGCGGTATGGGGCTCTAACATAGCGGCTTGATAGATGTGCTCTTTTTTGCGAGTGACAGCCGCCTCGATGGTCAGCAACTGCACGTTGATGTTTGTCATGTTCATTGCTGCAAGCTGTACCGGTAAGCGTCCTACACGACAGGGATGAATACCGTTTCCATCTACCAGGCAGGGCACTTCTACACAAGCATCCTGAGGCAGGTTTTCGATTAAACCGCCGGTGTTCAGCACATTACCGCCGATTTTGTAAGGGGTATTGGTTACCATGGACTCCATGATATAAGAAGCGTATTCCTTCGACCGTTCGTGGCTGAGTGTGTGATTGTGCACGATCTCTTCTTTTTGCTTTTTCCAACCGGCGATTTGATTGACACATCTTCTTGGATATTCGTCCAATGGAATATTGAATCGGTCGATTAATTCCGGATATTTGGATTTTATGTAGAACATATTGTATTCTGCATTATGCTCACTGGATTCCGTGCAATAATAACCCAATTTATCAATATAGTCATATCGAACCATATCGCCGTGTTTTTCGTTTGCGTTTTTCTCTTTTGCTCGTCTGCGAATTTCAGGATATAGGTCATTTCCGTCTTTGTCACTGATTTCCAACAGCCATCCCATGTGATTAATACCGGCAATCAGTTCTTTTCTGCCTTCCAGTTTGTCTTCCATTCCCAAGCCTTTCAGTAAACCCTCGGAGCAGACCTGAACACTGTGACAAAGTCCGATGGTTTTGATGCCTGTGTAGCGCTGCATAAAACCGGACAGCATTGCCATCGGATTGGTATAGTTTAAGAACCATGCATTCGGACAAACCTCTCGCATATCTTTGGCAAAGTCGTCAAGTACCGGAATGGTACGAAGCGCACGCATGATACCTCCAATACCTAACGTGTCTGCAATGGTCTGACGCAGACCGAATTTTTTAGGGATCTCAAAGTCGATGATGGTACAAGGATCATATAATCCTACTTGGATCGCATTGACCACAAAGTTGGCGTTGCGCAGTGCTTCCTTGCGGTTTTCTACTCCTAAATAGCTTTTGATTACCGCTTTGTCGCTGTTGATGTTGTGATTAATGGTGGTCAGCATCATTTCGCTGTCCTTCAGCCGTTCGGCATCAATATCATAAAGCGCGATTTCCGCCTCGTTTAAAGCAGGAGAGCATAAACAGTCGCCTAATACATTTTTGGCAAAGACTGTACTTCCGGCTCCCATAAAAGTAATTTTAACCATAAGAATAACCATCCTTTCAAATTGACTTTACACAACAATAATATATTTCAGAATAATTTTAGAATAGCATATTTTTTTCATTTTTCATATTGCATAATGTGATATTTATTTGGTATAATGTGAGTTGTTAGTACAAGAGTTTAGAATATCAATTTTAGAAACTGATATTAGGAGCTTGATCAGATGACGCAGGATATCATGCTTATTAATCGCGGATTTTCCGATATTAATCCCTTGGCTGCGGGTTATGAAAATTGTGCTCCGGAGCATTCTTACGGACCATGTGCCCGGGATTATTATATGATACATTATGTTGTTTCCGGAAAGGGAAGATTTAAAACAGGGGAGAAAACTTATTCGCTGACTGCCGGAGATATGTTCCTGTTTTCGCCTCGAGAGATCACTTTCTATCAGGCGGATAAAGAGGAGCCGTGGACATATATCTGGGTTGGGTTTACAACCTCTTTTGATCTAACGGATATTTTTAATCAACACGTGATATCTGCCAGAGAGTGCGGTTCCATTTTTTCCGAAATCACAGAGTGTGAAAAATTTGATCGGTTTCGAGAATGGTATATTTGCGGCAAAATATTTGAAATACTTGCCTACCTGGACAAAAAGACCTTAAATATCGGGGAACCGGTAAATCAGTATGTATTGATGGCACAAAACTATATTGAATCGAATTATCAAAAGAAGATTACCGTTGACATGATGGCAAAGTCTTTAAACCTGGATCGCAGTTATTTCAGTACGATTTTTAAGAAACAGACCGGAAAATCCCCCCAGCAATATTTGATTGATTATCGTTTGGAAAAGGCTGCGCAGGATATGATCGTATATGATTGTACTCCTACTGATGCGGCAATCAGCTGCGGGTATGCGGATATTTTTAATTTTTCCAGGATGTTTAAAAAGAAATTCGGCATGGCGCCGCAGCATTATAAAATGGCTGTGCAAAAGAAACAATCAGAAAAGGAATAAAATAATGAGCCAGAAATGATTTCATTAGAAAACGGTGATTTATATGGAAGATATTAAAATCGGTAAGTATCGTCATTTTAAAGGAAAAGAATATCAGGTGTTGTGTCTTGCTACGCATTCGGAAACCATGGAACCGATGGTAGTGTATCAGGCGCTTTACGGAGAACGGGGCATTTGGGTGCGCCCGGCTGCGATGTGGAATGAGATCATTGAGCGGGATGGTCGGAAGCAATCAAGATTTACATATCTTTCAGATTAACGGAAAGAAGGGAATAGGGTGGCTGCCGAAGAAAAGATATTAACCGAGCATGATGATTTCCCGGTGGAAATTTTCATCCAAGACAATCAAAAGAGACATATCGTATCGCCGGAGCATTGGCATATCTGTTATGAAATTCTTTATGTTTTGGAGGGTTCTGCAAAGCATATTGTGAATCAACAGGAATATAGGATTTCTTCGGGGGATTTTGTCCTGATCCGTTGTCAGGAAGTGCATGCGACCTTTTGCCGTCCGTCCGAGGACACCAAAATCATGGTGGTCAAATTTATTCCGTCGATTATCAGCGAGCAATTTTATCGTTTATCGGGTTCGCGGTATATTTCTGCCTTTTTAAGCGATAACAGCCGAAACGTTTATCATTTAAGCGGAAGTGAGGCGGATGAAATCAAACGGGTTTTAAACAAGCTGTATCTGGAATATGAGCATAAAAATGCCGCATATGAGCTGATGATCAAAAGCGGCGTGTACGAGTTGATCGCTTGCTGCGTCCGATTTGGATTGATCATGCTGCCAAATGCACTTGAAATTTGTGATTATGAAAAATTTTTGCAGGTGCTGATTTACATAGAAAACCACTATCGTGAGAACATCACGCTGCAAACGGTATCACAAATGCTGCATCTAAATTATTCCTATACATCTCGATATTTTAAAAAGGCGACTGGAAAGACTTTTCGGCAATATCTTGACTATATTCGTGTCTGCGAAGCCGAAAAAATGCTGCTGAATCAAAAAGAATATGCATATATTGTGGCTGAAAAATGCGGATATTCCAGTCAGCAGGCTTTCTGCCGGGCGTTTAAACGATTGCGCGGATATTCTCCGAAAGTAAAAAAAGGTTAAACTATTCTTAAAAACAGCAGTGTCATTTTCTTGAGAAAAGCTTTATACTATAATCGAGTACTTTGCTGAAAGGAAATGGTGATTATTATGAAAGAATTTTCTCCAGATTATCGTTATATTGAAAAAGCTGCAAAAAATATAGAAACCGATCGGCTGCCGTTATATGAACATAACATTTCCGTGGGAATCATGGAGCAAGTCCTGAACCATCGGTTTGGAGACTTGATTCAGGGAGATGATCGGGATGTCAATGAATTTTTTCATCAATATAATCGTTTCTTTCAAGAAATGGGATACGATATTGTGTCTTATGAGTGCTGTATCGGCGAGGTCATGCCGGGCAGCGGATGTTTGGGAAGGCACGCACAGCCTGCAATCAGAGACAGGACGGATTTTGAAAAATATCCGTGGGATATGATCGAGCAACGCTATTTTGATACATATGCGCGGTATTTTAAAGCGCTCGCAGACAATATGCCGGCGGGGATGAAAGCAATTGGCGGAGTAGGCAATGGCATCTTTGAGTGCGTTCAGGATATTGTCGGGTTTACTGATTTGTGCTATATTTCAATGGATGACAGAGAACTGTATCAAGATTTGTTCCAAAAAACATTTGAGGTCAGCTATCGGATCTGGGAACGTTTTTTGAAGGAATTCGGAGACACTTACTGTGTCGTTCGGTTTGGGGATGACTTAGGCTATAAGAGCAACACGTTGCTTCCGGCGGAAGACATCAAGCAAGAAATTATTCCCCGCTACAAAAAAATTATTTCCTTGATCCATTCTTATCACAAACCCTTTTTACTGCATTCCTGCGGCTGTATTTTTGAGTTGATGGAAGATTTGATCACCGTTGCCGGTATTGATGCAAAGCACAGCAATGAGGATGTTATTGCTCCGTTCCCGGAATGGGTGGAACGGTATGGCGACCGGATCGGCAATTTTGGCGGCATAGATACCGATGCGGTGTGTCGGCTCAGCAAACCGGAAATGAAAGAATATATATTGGATGTCATTCAAAAATGCAGTCATCATGGCGGATTCGCTTTTGGTTCAGGAAACTCTATTCCGGATTATGTTCCGGTTGAGGGTTATCTCAATATGGTGGAAATCGTTCGGGAATACAGAGGGGATTATCAATCATAATCGGAAGAATGTCAGCAAACAACTCACAAACAAATAGACAGCGTAAACTGATCGATGATTACCGAATAATAAAAAGGCGTGGGAAACACTTTTTTACGAAGTGTCTTCCACGCCATCTTTATTTTTCAGTGAACGAATTACGCTTTATTAACAGAACCGAACAATTCCATTTTTTCTTTAATGGTTGCTTTGATTGCTTCAAATCCCGGAGCTAAAAGTTTACGGGGGTCAAAACCTTTGCCCTGCAAGTCTTTCCCTTCTTCGACGTATTTTCTGGTAGCGGCAGCAAAGGAAAGCTGGCACTCGGTATTGACGTTGATCTTGCTGACGCCCAGCGAGATCGCCTTT
>CAUHFD010000207.1 GCA_959605275.1 uncultured Eubacteriales bacterium
CGCCCCTGCTAAGGGTGTAGGTCGGGCAACCGGCGCGAGGGTTCAAATCCCTCCTTCTCCGCCAAAAAGAAACGGTAATTTTCTTATCGAAATTTGCCGTTTCTTTTTATTTCCACGTCTAAAGACACCAAACAAAAAGCACGGCATGACAGTTTCGAACTATCATGCCGTGCTTTTTATCGACTTTGTTAAATACCTGTGCCATGGTTAAATTTTCAACTTCGCATAAAGTGTTTTTATACTCCAAACCATTGTCCACTATCCGATAAACATTTGGGTCCAATAATTTCCATTTGCCACATATCCCACACCGATCTGAGTATAAGAACTATTCAGAATATTGGCGCGGTGACCGCTGGAGTTCATCCAACCGTCTACCACTGCCTGCGGTGTTTTATATCCATAAGCGATGTTTTCCCCTGCAGTCCGATAAGAAATTCCAAAGGATTTTATCATCTGAAACGGCGTCCCATAGACCGGACTGTTATGAGCAAAATATCGATTATCCACCATATCCTGCGATTTATACCGTGCTACTCTGGAAAGCTCCCAATTTGCAGACAATGCTTTCAAACCGTTTTCCTGCCGAATTTTATTCACAAGTCGAATGACCTCATTTTCAAAAGCTGTAACCGTAGTATCCAACTGCGGAATAGATAAGACCTGCCCCGGATAAATCAGATCCGGATTGGCAATTTGAGGATTTGCTTTGATAATTTCACTGACACCCACCTGATATTTTACCGCCAGTTTCCACATGGTGTCTCCCTTCACAACGGTGTGAGATAAATTGTTCGATACCGCTGAAGCGGAAGGAATAAACAAGGAAGCTATCAAAATAGCCACCATGAAAATAGTACATAGTTTCTTCATGCCAGAACCTCCAATTTAAATTTACCTCGAGGAATGTTTACATTGTAACACTTTTGTAACCTTTTCGCAAATGTAATGATTTCCAACTCTCTGTTTTTGGCATATCTTCAACCTTTACAATGATAATGTTTTTTTATTTCGTATTACAAAAGTGACCCAATATGCAAAAGTAAAATACAAAATGACATCTTAAATTATTAATTTATCATTTCATTGAAAATTCAAATTACTTTTTACAAATCCATCATAAGTTTTCTTTAAAAACCTTGATTATCTTTCAAAAATATGTTACTTTATAATTAATATTTGCCGACTAAATCAATAAAAACTGGAAATATCGTGTTTTTATTGATTCAGACATATCTTGATGAGAACACAGAGCACTTTGCCAATCCATAAACAACCGCAAAACGCCTTGCTGTCGCTGTTTATGAATTGTTCCGTGAGCATTAATTAATGTTTGCCATCAGAATAAAAGCACACTTTACGCTTTTAAGAAAGATGTGAAAAATACGAAAAGGAGGATATATCTGAAAAATCAGATTCAGATATCTGCTGAACAATGCAAGTAGAAACCACCTGTTTCTTGTTTGGACATCAGGCATACGTCGAAATGCCCGCCAAAACATATTACGCTTTTAATAGATTTTGCTATGTAAAAAAAGGAGGAACCACTTATATTGACGACGATGATCAAGTACAAATCCGAGAAGGGTATTTTTACCTTTTTCCGGTTCGTTCATACAGCCTTGGTATCCGACCAGAAGGCGGATATGATCATGTCTGGGGACACATTCTGATTAAGGGGTTTCAGTTTAACAAAGTAATCGAAATTAATCCGCAAGAATATGACGTGCTGCCTGCATTATTGAATTACATGGAAAAGATAATATTAGAAAATTCAGAACCACCTATTAAAGAATATCAAGACAGACTTTGGCAAATTGTCACCAGTGATAATCAATATTTTTCTCTTTTAAAACATATTATCTGCACCATCGTCGAAATGATTTCTTTGCAAATGCAGCAACACAACAGTTCAGATGACCTACAAGTAATTATTGATTATATTACCTTCAATTTAGATAAAGATTTATCAAATGAAAATCTTGCAAAAATTGTAATGTATCATAAAAACTATTTCATTCAAAAATTCACCGAGAAATATGCTATGTCACCTCAAAAATTCGTGTTAAAAACAAGGATATCGGAAGCGATTATGATGCTGATGAATGACGTAAAAATTCAGGATATTGCTTTTCGTCTCGGGTATGAAAATGCAAAATCCTTCAGCAGAGCGTTTAAACGAGAAGTTGGTATTTCTCCTTATGAATATAAAAGCACACATTATTATGGAATCAAATGTTAGATTCTATCTAATCAAATAAAATAAAAAACCTGAGTCTCAATAATAAATGTGCCTGCTTAATAAAACAAAAATCATCAAGAGTTATTTCCTTTTTACAGATAACTCTTGATGATTTTTTATAACAAATATGTTCTGTTTATTGCATATCCAATTCCCGATCGGTCGGCAACGGTTTTAACGGTGCAGAAGGTAACGTTTGATACCAATAGGCAACCGTAGCATAATCATCTCGCCGACATCTTTGCCCAAATTCAAAATTCCCCAGATTCTGTAATGTCATTTTAAAATCATTGGAAAAACGAATCGGATCCGGTATATGCCAACGATAAGCCATAAATCTTGGCTGATAATTATACTGTGTCGTATTTTCTCCAAGAACTGCATACATACCAACATATTCACCAGAAAAGGACTGATATCGCCGTAAAGCCTCATCGTATCCCCATGCATAAGAGCCACAGAAATAATCCTCTGTTCCAGTATAATTGATACTGGGATATTGATCACCGTCAATATACATCTTAGGCTCTCCTTCTACCCAGCAGCCATTATTGCCGTTCACTCCTGCAAAAAGTGCAGTACCAACATAATGACCGGTCCCGCGAATCCCGTCAATAACAACATATTCTTGATTCAAAGTTACTGGTCTCTCTTGCCGATAAGAGGCATGAAAATATCCGCAATCCTCTTCTGTTTTTATACGCTGTCCTGTAATACTGTAATAACTTACATGGTCATTTACAGGAGATCGATTTTCTAATGTGATTTTGCAATGATGACGAAATGGCATTTTCCAATAGCAATTCATCCCTCTACATGGTGCAACCAATACCATCGAAGAATTTAAAGTCGGAAAGTTACCGGAAACATCTTTTATCGTATTTCCAAATCCATATCCAAAAAAAGCGCTCAATGGAGTTTCTACTGACGGATATTCTTGTCCATCCCAATAAATACGTAATATAAAATGGGATCCGCTATACCCGCCAAACCACATGCTTTGTATTTCACCCGGTCCATCTATTTCAGCCAAAACCTTAGTTTTTCCAGGCTTCAATACAATACACGGATTTAATTTTTCCCATGGTTTTCCATGCGAGCCTCCACCCTTTACTCCCAAGAGATTCTCTGGAGAAAAACAAAAAGTTTCAGCAGGGGTGATTTTTGCAATATTATACTCACACATAGAAGTTCTCCTTTTTATCGGTCGTAAATATATGACAGTTATTCTGTAAATACCCGCTTAATTGCCTCTAAATAGCCATACCCGTATAAATCGTCCGGTTCAATATAACTGGTTTCTGTCCACTCATTCCAACTGTTAATCGTAACCAGCGGTACCTGCTCCGGATGGGAGTCCACATACTGTTTTGCGGCTCGCAGAGCTGCTTCTATGGCTTCGGGGGTATTATTCTTTACAATTCCATCCCGAAACCCCATAAACCGCGGATTATTATCCCATCCCACTGACACATGAGGATAATACGGTATATGAAATTCACGATCAATTCTTTCCCATTCTTTTACCGCCTCCGGTATTAATTCCGTATAATCACGGTTAATATTCAAATAATGTGCAAACTGATAGTGTGTCATTCCCTGAAAGCCCAAAAGATCCACCAAAGACGATGTCGTCGGCGCAATCCCACCGTCCACGCCGCTTAAATTATAGCAAGTAGCATTCCAAAAAGTAATTTGCAGATAGATACCTTTTAATCCCTGACGGATACTTTCCTCTTGCAGCCAATCCAATGCCTCTCTTGTCGCATGGATTCCACCTAATCCACGTACCAGATTATCAATATCATAAATTTGGAACACAGGCTTTCCGTCAATACAGTAATAAGACGGATGCTTAAAGTACTTTTCAATTAAACGCTTCCCGATTCGTTCAAACTCAGTGCGATCTACTGCGCCGTCCCAAATGACAGTATCGTACATGGCATCTGAATTCCGAATATCCCAGGTGGGATTCACACTATGATTTGCCCACATGAGATAAAACTTTACTCTATCATTGTTTCTTGCCTGTAAATACCCTTCGTTTAAGCAGTTTTCCAGAAACGGTTGTCGGTCATACCAGTACCAATCATAAATAAACACATTCACTCCATGATCGGCAGCGGCATCAATTTCCATTTCCATCACATAGGAATCTGCCTCATTGACGTATCCCCACAGAGGTTTCCTCGGCCAACTATGTCCCGGGAATTTTTTCACAGCGTTCTGTACTGACTGCCACTCTCCGTTTCCTTTTTCCCAAAATATTCTGCTTCGTGCGTCATTTCCGGTATATGCCGGCCAAACATAAGCTGCTACATCATATTTTTGCATACTTGTTCCTCTTTCTTTGAAAAAAGGCTTTCCATTTGATTCAGATTGTTATTAATCTTTATCGAATGAAAAGCCTTTTTTCTTCTATCTTACGCGATAGTTAATAAATGCTATTCTTTTTCTTATTTACGCCGTATCAAGAATCTTCTTCTTTTCTCGGTGTAATGAGATAGGCTTAAAACGCCAATTGATAAAACAAGTATTGCCATAACAACCGTAACATTGGCAGATGCCGAGGTGTCCGCAATCTTATCATCATCTTTATTGCCGTCATCTGGTTTATTATCATCAGGCTTTTCATCCTCCGCAAATGCAATCGTAGAATAACGAGGCACTGTAATACTCAGATTATCAATCTGAGTATCATAAGCCTGCAAAGTTGCTAATGATATATACCCGTCCCGGTATATATTATATCCGTATT
>CAUHFD010000208.1 GCA_959605275.1 uncultured Eubacteriales bacterium
ATTATGCCCTTCTAGGGCTTACTCAAGCCCCCGGCTTCGCCGGGGGTCATGACTAATAGCTGCCTCTTTCATGAAAAAAGAATATTCCAAACATAGTAACCGTGTTTTCACCGTTATTGTAATTTAATCTGCATAGTTTTGCCAATTTGGAAACATAGATTCCATATGCCGAAACAGAATGAATTGCTTTTTCCGGGAAACGGCAAGGCTGATTTTCCAATTTGCTGCAAGTTTCACAGACAGTACACCCTCCCGCGGACAGCTGCAAAACAGCCCCACCCAACTCGTTTTTTACTAATTCCGAAATGTCGTTGGTAATTTGTTTATGGCGGACTCCGCCTTCCAGCATTCCTTCAAAGTCAAAAGAATCCTCCAGTTGATAAACTGTTTCATATACCAGAGCTGAGTCATAAGATTTGGCTTTGGTAATCAGCATGTTGATTTCTCCGACATCGGGCGGGCATCCCCAATTTTTCCCAAAGCTTTGGCAACGCTTCGGGGTGCAGGATTTTCTCAGTTCCGGATCAAAAGGAATTTTTTCTGTTGCAATAAATGCGGCGTCATAAATGCCTCTTTTTTTCATTTCTTCAATCAATGTTATTTTATCCACGAAAATCACTCTGTTTCTTGTTGATTCTTTTATGATATCAGACCCATTTGATAAGCGGATACCAACATATTCAAATCTTCGATTTTATCCTTGATGTTTTTACCGATATCGGTATCCATGACCTTCATCCGGGTTTGCAGTGTTTCAAAAATGTCTGACGAGGAATGGATATCGGTGTTTTTTTCAATGGCATTTTCAAATCCCTCAAAGGGCTGGTGAGCAACCAAGCGCATACCGTGTGAATTGTAAATCAATGTGTATCCAGCGATACCGGTTTGCGCCTGATATGCCTTGCAAAGTCCTCCGTCAATCACGATGACTTTTCCGCCGGCTTTTAACGGACTTTCTCCGGCAATCAGACGAACCGGTACGTGCCCGTTAATAATATGCGCATTAGGATCTTCTATGCCGAATTCGGAAAGAATAGCAGAGCAAATTGACTCGTCGTCAATATGTTGATAATAAGGGTTTTGCGGTTCTTTCCAACAGTTTTTATCAGCAATAAAAAGGCGTTCAAAGGTGGTCATTTTGTTTCTGCCGAACAGGGGAGATTTTTTTCCGCACCATAAATACCAAATAAAATCTAGGCTGTAAGCTTTTTGAATGCTTTCCGGCTTTGAAAAATAGCCTTCCCGTATAATAAATTCTGCGGTGTCCATCAGTTTTCTGCCATACATTTCTTTATTACAAATTGTCAGAGTATCAAAGCTACCATCATCTTTCAGAGGAATGCAGCTATGATACAGCAAATTGCCGTTATGGCATTTATAAATATTGCCTTGTTCAAACAGAAATTTTACATGCTTTTGGAGTTTGTCACAATGCAGAAAGATGTTTTGCAAATCTTCCATCAGTGCTTGTTCCTCATGAGTCAACATATATGGAGCACTGGTATCCAATGTTGGAAAATCGCAATCGCACAAAGGATAAGTTTGTTCGTTAATGGTAACGGTTTTTTCCGCAACATTAATTTTATCTAACAATAGCCGATCATTCATTTCAAATTCCGGGTGGTTTTGAATGATTTGTCCTTCTAATTTAAACTGAATGATGGTAATTGCTTTGTGCATTTGAGCAAGAAGTGATAAATCTTTTTGCGAATGTGGTTTGGAATCATTCGTTTTAGGAATGAAATTTTTGCTTGGCTGGTAAACATCCTGGGCAAACAAAGTAAGCGGTCGAAGGTTGATGCCGTATCCTACTTCCAAAACCTCCAGATTATGATAGCGCAGACAATTCCGAATGACATTGGCAATGCATGCCATGCTGCCGGCGGCAGCACCCATCCAAAGAATATCGTGATTGCCCCACTGGATATCCACTGCGTGATGATTCATCAACATATCCATAATAATATCAGGACGTTCCCCTCGGTCAAAGATATCGCCGATAATATGCAGCCGGTCTACTGCCAGGCGCTTAATTACGTCAGCTAAAGCTATGATAAACTTATCCGCACGTTCCAGGGATAAAATAGTATCGATAATTTTACCATAGTATTCTTCCTTGTTGTGTTCGCTGTAATCTGCATTTAAAAGCTCATCTATAATGTAAGAATAATCTGTGGGTAACGCCTTTCTTACTTTAGAACGGGTATATTTGCTGGCGACAAGCCGACAGATATCAATCAAACGATAAAGAGTCAGTCTGCACCAGTCATCATAATTTTCTTCCCTGGCTTTTATGGCGTTTAGTTTAATCTGTGGATAATAGATTAGGCTTGCGATCTCAGCACGTTCTTGTTGTGATATGCTTTTTGACAGTAAACTATCAATTTTGGTTTTAATGACGCCGGAACAGTTATTTAAGATATGGGTAAAAGATTGATATTCTCCATGCAAATCACTCATGAAATGCTCTGTACCTTTGGGAAGCTGCAAGATTGCCTGAAGGTTGATAATTTCGGTACAGGCGCTTTGAATCGTCGGATATTCTTTGGCAAGAAGACTTAAATATTTAAGCTGTTTTTTAATTTCATCCGCTGTATATACAACCATTCGCAAAATCCTATTGTTACTCGTTCGGTAACAAAAAATCCTTTCATTGTAATGATACTTTCGGTTGAGTAGGCATAGCCGTTAACAGAAAGATTGTTTTTAAAAAATCTGTCAGTTATTCTAATAGTTATATTTTTAACAATTTTTTCTGTTCTGTTTTGTGAATATTGTATCATGAAATTTTGATTTTGTCAAAGTCTACCTGCATAAAATAATAATAGGTTGATTTTTTTATTGTTTTCCGTTAAAATACTAATAGAGCAAAGGGTATGTTGCGATGATAAAAAACGGTGAGAGTATGGAGGGATGGCTTTGGGTTCTTTTAAAAAGGCTTTGGTAGTGGTATTCTCGCTGATTTTCGGCACATTGCTTTTATTAACGGTTAGTTTGTTAATGTTCCAAAAATCGAACAGTGTTGTTTCAACCAATGCATCGGTTGAAAATTGGTCGGTTGCGGTTAATCGGGTGGAAAGAATAGAGATGACAATTGAGCTGGGAAAGGTACAAATAATACCCGGCGCTTCTGAGGAAATTGTTGTTCGCTGTCAATATCCTACAAAAGATTATTTGGATAACAAAGTGAAAATGACAACGGATCGGAATGAAAAAACACTGCATCTTCAGTTCGCCTCCAAACGAAAGAGTTATTTTTTCGGTTTTATTCGGGATAAAGCCTGCAATATTACTGTGGAGATTCCGAAAAATTTAATTCCGGAGCTGTATGTAAAAATACAAGCGGGAGAACTATTGATTAACGAAATAGAAACGAAATCACTGTCTATTGACGGTGATATTGCGGAAATTGAGATTAACGATATCGGCACATCTGAACTTCAAGATATTACTGTTCATAACAATGTCGGAAACATTGTTGCTTATTTGAGTAATTTGCCCGAGAAAACACATTCTTCCTTTTTGGCGGATTTGAATATCGGAAATATTGATCTGCATCTGAAGATGCGGGAGGAAAGAGGGTATTCCGCTCAATATGTATATAACATTGGTTCTTTAACAGTACAAAACAAGAAAAATCGGGGGTTTGGAGAAAGCCAAACCGTAGAGGTTGGGACCGAGCCGTTTGCAAGTTATCAGCTCAAAGTAGATGTCGGAGCAATAAAAGTATTTGAGGACAAGGAACTATCTTAGCAATACGAATATATATATAAATTGATCAATTTGTAAACATATTTTATTCCGGTTGAATTTACTTTTCGGTAATGTTATAATAAATTCAAAAGCACGTTGCGCTTTTGAATTTATTGAAACACTGCTCACTTCGTTGCGTCAGTGGTATGTGTTTGAATAAAAAGCACGCTGCGTTTTGTAATTATTGAATACACATGCTTTGATGATCCAAAACATGTGTCAGTACAACCTCACAACACCGGAAAAGCGGTTATTATGAGTGAGAAATAAGAGAATTATCATTTGTTTATGAAAGAAAAAGAGGTGTGCAGAATTTATGGCGAATTTTGAGGGTGAGAGTTGTTCAAAGTGCGGAAAAGCTTTTCAACCCAATGACAGCATTGTTGTATGTCCGGATTGCGGCGCACCGTATCATCGTGAGTGTATTAAAGAAATCAAAGAATGCGTATACCATGCACAGCACGGCACGGACCAAGCGTACAAGCCCAAGGCTGAGCGAGACAGAGAACAGTTTGAAAAAGAACGACAAAAGGTAGACGGCAGAGGCGAATTACGCTGTTCGCGCTGTGGCACGATGAATCCGGCTGACGGACTGTTCTGCGAGGTTTGCGGTACGCCGTTAAAAAAGCAGATTGATGCACAGTATGAACAAAATCAGAATACCGGCGCTAATCATCAAACAGGTCCGTGGCAGTCTTATGGGCAGAATGAACAGCCATACCACAGTATTCCATATAATCCGTTTACAACTCCGTTCGGCGGACTGAATCCTGATGAAGAGATACAGGGAATTCCCGTTAAGGATTTAGCAATTTATTTAGGGCAGAATTCTCATTATTTCATTCCCCGTTTTAAACAGATGCAGGAAAAAAACAGCAATACATGGAATTGGGCTGCTTGCTTACTAGAACAGTATTATTTGCTCTTTCGTCGGATTAACTGGCTGGGAATTTTAATGTTTATTGCATCTTTGCTGATATCCGTTCCGAGCTTGTGTTCCTATTATGATGCATTTCGGCAGATGTATTCTCCGGATGCACAGCCGGTTTTTAACAGCAATACATTATTGTTTGCGTCGTCTGTCTTGAGTTTTATCAGCATCGGACTGCGCATTTTCATGGGAATGTTTACCAATCGAATTTATATGAATCAGGTGTTTAAGGATATCCGTAAGATTAAACAACAGTACGGAGAAACACCGGAAT
>CAUHFD010000209.1 GCA_959605275.1 uncultured Eubacteriales bacterium
TAACACTTCCTCATCAATGTCAAGCTTCCGGTCATCAGCAATCTTTTTCACGATATCCAAATACTTTGCCTTGTCCGGCACCATAAAGGTGATCGTTAAACCGAAACGATCAGATAAGGACAAGCTGTCATCAATGGTATCTGCCCGATGAATTTCATCTCCCTCACGGGAAGAAAAAGTCTCTTTGATCAAATGCCGACGATTAGAGGTCGCATAGATTACTGTATTGTCCGCTTTTTTGGATAACGAGCCTTCCAGAACCGCTTTTAGCGCGCCGAAACCGTCATCGTTTTCATTGAAAGTCAAATCATCAATAAAAATAATAAATTTGAGCGGATTGTCAGCCAGTATCTCAATCAGCTTGGATAAATTGTTGAGATTTTTCTTTTCCACCTGAACAATCCGAAGTCCCATTCCGTAATACTCGTTGAGCAGCGCCTTTACCGTTGAAGACTTTCCGGTACCGCGGTCGCCGTACAGCAAAATATTGTTGCAGGGTTTGGAATGTAAAAAGCTGAGCGTGTTTTCGACAATTTTATTACGCTGCGCCTCATAATGTTTCAAATCAGATAAGCGAATAGAATCAATGTTTTTAACCGGAACGATTGCCTCGCCGTTGAAGCAAAAAGCAATCTGCTCAGAAAACACACCGACCCCGTTGTGATGATGGTACTCCGCTATTTTTGCCGCATTGTCTCCCCAACAGCCGATATTGCGGTAACAAAAAGGTTCCGACTCATACTCCGGAAGCAATTCAATTAAATCACTGTCCTCAGGATAACGGTAATGAAGCGCTGCTTTGATATCCTCCGAAGTGATGCAGGTCAGCGCATACAATGCGTTCAGATCACGGGTAACCGCACGCTTGATATATTCAGGCAGCGTGCCGAAATTCCCCTTTGCAGACTCCACCGAGAATAAATTTTCGCTTAGTAAAACTTTGTTGTATATGTAATCAAAAAAACGTCCGATATGCTTGGACTCATACAACTGCGCACAAATTGCAGCATACTCTGCCACCAAATAATTTAATGTCAAGCCGCACTCGTCATCAGTCAGATTCTCAAGCAAATCAATATAGTACTGTATCACAGGATCAGCTTTGATATCCTGATAAACTGAAATATTGGAAATCAAAAAGCTGGCTGTCCGTAATTTTTCCATCACTTTTTCCATAAAAACATCAATCCTTTTTCCATTTGCTTCTTTTGCCTATAATCGCCCAAAAAGAAACAAACAATATCTTTATTATATGTTGCCTCTGCCGGTTTTGTCAAGCACAGATATCCCTTCGTTTTTCGAAAGTCTGCAACATTTCGCCATATTACGCAACTGGCATGAAATCCAAATAAGAAAATCTGTTAGTATTGACATTTTTTTGAAAAATAGGGCTTTCTCCTATTGCGTTTGGATTCGAAAAAAGGTATAATATTTACAAGATTAAATCGCTAAAGTGTTTGCTTTGACGGTTTCTCCGTTCCGGCAATCTCCGGCGATTTTTCTCATATATGCCAAAAGCTGTTCATCTCCCACGAGATGTTCCTTTTTGCTGAAAGCATTGCAGAATACATTGTCGGTTAGATGCGATGGGCTGCGTGTTTTAATTATATTTGAGATGGAGGCGGTCATATGATATCCGCTGCAATGGCAATGGTAAAATGTCTGGAAAAAGAGGGGATTAAGACCGTCTTTGGTTATCCGGGCGCAGCAATTTGTCCTTTTTATGATGCATTAACAGCATCGAATATTCGTCACATTTTAGTCAGACAGGAACAGAACGGCGGTCATGCCGCCAACGGATATGCCCGCATCAGCGGCAAACCCGCAGTCTGCATTGCCACTTCGGGTCCCGGTGCAACCAACCTGATTACGGCAATCGCCACCGCTTACATGGATTCGATTCCGCTTGTCGTAATTACCGGACAGGTGAACAGTGATCTTTTGGGACGGGATGTGTTTCAGGAGGCAGACATCACCGGTTCTGCAGAACCGTTTGTAAAACATAGTTATCTGGTTAAGAACGCGGTCGATATTCCGCGCATTTTTAAAGAGGCTTTTTATATTGCAGGATCCGGCAGACCCGGTCCAGTACTGATTGATATTCCAATGGATGTGCAAAAGGTAGAGATTGACTTTGAGTATCCAAAATCAGTAGATATTCGAAGCTATAAACCCAGTTCAAAAGGGCATCCGGTTCAAATAAAAAAGGTTGTTGCCGCCGTTTCGGAAGCACAAAAACCTTTAATCTGCATCGGAGGCGGCGTTTTTGCTTCTCACGCAGAGAACAAGCTGCTGTCATTCGCAGAAAAATGCGATATTCCGATGGTTTCTACCATGATGGGAATCAGTGCGGTTCCCGCAAATCATCCGCTTTATTTCGGTATGATCGGAATGCACGGCAAAAAAGTAGCCAATACCGCTTTGCTGGATGCGGATTTGTTAATTCTGATCGGAGCCAGAGTGGGCGATCGTGCCGTCTCTACACCCGGAATTTTGGAAAAGCGCACCAAGATTATACATATTGATATTGATCCCGCCGAAATCGGCAAAAATATGGAGGCGACTATCCCGCTGGTGGGAGATGCCGACCTGATTCTGCAGCAGATTCTGGATAAAGTAGCTTCTAACAAGCATACTGCATGGGTAAATTCTCTGACACAAGTAAAATCCGCAGTATCCACAGACTTTGCAGAACGAAAAGCGACTGTAAATCCCAAAGCGTTTATCCGGCTGCTTTCCGATAAGCTGCCGACCGATGCTGTTCTGGTTGCCGATGTCGGACAGAATCAAATTTGGTCTGCTAACTTTTTTTCGGTCGAACATGGGCGTTTCCTAACCTCAGGCGGTATGGGTACGATGGGATATTCGGTACCTGCTGCAATGGGAGCCAAGCTCGCTGAGCCTGACAAAGAAGTGGTTGCGGTTTGCGGTGATGGTTCTTTCCAAATGCAGTTCATGGAACTTGCCACCCTCTGTCAGCATGATATTCCGATTAAAATCATCGTTATGAAAAACGGTCGTCTCGGCATGGTAAGAGAGTTGCAGACAAAAGGTTATCAGGACAATCAAACAGCTGTGTTCCTGGACGGAAGTCCTGATTTTCCAACCCTCGCTTCTGCTTATGGTATTCCCGCCAGAAGCATTTCTTCCCTTTCCGAGTCAGATGCGGCAATTGATGAAATGCTTTCCTGTCATACTCCTTATCTTCTGGAATGCATCGTCGATCCCGATGAATCCTCGTTATAAGGGTTAGAAAGGAGCGAATTATGAAATATACTATTTCAATTTTAGTGGAAAACCATCCCGGTGTTCTTTCCCGAGTATCCGGTCTTTTTTCTCGCCGGAGCTTTAATATAGACAGCCTTGCGGTCGGCGTTACCGACGATCCCACTGTCTCCCGTATCACAATCATTGTGGACGGCAACGAATACACTGTGGAACAGGTTGAAAAACAACTAAACAAACTCATTGATGTGATCAAGCTGAAAACACTCTCCCCTGCCGACACTATAAGCCGGGAGTTAATGCTGGTGAAAGTTGCCGCCGGCGCAAACGAAAGAGGAGAAATTATGAATATTGTGCGAATCATGGAAGCAAAAATTTGCGACATTTCCAGGACCACAATGACTTTAGAGGCATCGGATACCACAGAACGCCTTGAAACTATGCTGGAGCTTCTCCGTCCCTACGGGTTGCGGGAAGTCATCCGCACCGGAACCATTGCCACCCAAAAAGGCAGCGACTCTATCACTGTCAAAAATAATAATTAATTTTTTAGGAGGATATAAAAAATGGCAAAGATTTTTTATGCAAGCGATTGTAACTTGGGATTGTTGGACGGCAAAACCGTTGCAGTAATCGGTTACGGAAGTCAGGGACACGCTCATGCGCTCAACCTGCATGAAAGCGGCGTTGATGTTATCGTCGGTCTGTATGAAGGAAGCAAATCCTGGCCAAAAGCAGAAGCTGCCGGCTTAAAAGTCGCCACTGTTTCTGAGGCTGCAAAGGCTGCTGACATCGTTATGATCCTGCTTCCCGACGAAAAACAAAAGGATATTTACGACGCTCAAATCAAAGAATATATGACCGAGGGCAAAGTGCTTGCTTTCGCACACGGCTTTAACATTCATTTTGAGCAGATTAAGCCTCCGGCAGGCGTTGACGTTATCATGGTTGCTCCGAAAGGACCGGGTCATACCGTACGTTCCGAGTATGTAGAAGGCAAAGGTGTTCCTTGTCTTGCTGCTGTATATCAGGATGCAAGCGGTCGTGCAATGGACATTGCGCTTGCTTATGCAGCAGGTATCGGCGGTTCCAGAGCAGGCGTTTTGGAAACCACTTTCCGTCAGGAAACCGAAACCGACTTATTCGGTGAACAAGCTGTTCTCTGCGGCGGTGTTACGGCTTTGATGCAAGCTGGTTTTGAAACATTGGTGGAAGCTGGCTATGATCCGCAGAATGCTTATTTTGAGTGCATCCACGAGATGAAATTGATCGTTGACCTGATTTACCAGGGTGGTTTCAGCAAAATGAGATATTCCATCTCCGATACTGCTGAATACGGCGATTATCAGGTTGGCAAGAGAATCATTACCGAAGAAACAAAGAAAGAAATGAAGAAAGTTCTGGAAGAAATCCAAGACGGCACCTTTGCCCGCAACTGGATCACCGAGAATAAAGTCGGTCGTCCGAACTTTATTGCAACCAGAAGAATCAAGAGCGAGCATCAGCTTGAAAAGGTCGGCAAAGAGCTTCGTAAAATGTATTCTTGGAGTAATGACAAGATTGAACAATAATCCCGTCCGGGCTTGTGGAACGTCGGCTTGCTGAAAAGCAAACCGGCGTTTGAGCGTGTCGATAAAATCGACAACGCTCTGGGAGAGGGGACTTTCCCCTCTCCCAACCGTACCCCACAATC
>CAUHFD010000210.1 GCA_959605275.1 uncultured Eubacteriales bacterium
TTAAGGATTTCTGAGGGTTTTCGGGGCATCAATGCCCCGAAAACATAATATCGTTTACAAACGGTATTATTCAGTGAGCATTAATTATTGACATAGAAAGAGGCTGAAAGCGTCCTATGTAGGATGCTTTCAGCCTCTTCTTTTTTAACAAACCTGATTTGATTTATCCATAATTTTACAGTATAATGATATGATAAATAAAAAATACGAAAGCGGAGGAATTGACATATGATTATCGACTTTAAAAGAATAAAAAGCGAAACGATCAAACAGATGCGCGGCGGAGAAAAAGAAGTAACTGCCAGCATGTTTGTGGATGACAACAACCGTATTATGTATGGAAAATTGGAGCCGGGCGCCTCCATAGGCATGCATACCCATGAAACCAACAGCGAAATCCTATACATTCTGCAAGGCAATGGAAAAATGATATATGATGATACTGAGGAAAAACTGGAAGCCGGCATCTGTCACTATTGCCCAAAAGGGCACTCCCACAGCTTGATTAATGACAGCAATGATGATTTAATCTTTTTTGCGGTGATTCCCCAACAATAAAATCAAAGCATAAAGAAATCCCGCCGGACTATTGCCCGACGGGATTATAATGGTGAGCCACCGGAGATTCGAACTCCGGACCCTTTGATTAAAAGTCAAATGCTCTGCCAACTGAGCTAGTGGCTCTCACACATATAAATACGTTCTAAACAAGGATTTTTGTTTTCTTCTTCAGAACGCTTTATTATTATATCAAGACAGGAAACAAATGTCAACACTTTTTTTTCAAAAAATGAAAAAATATGCTTTTTTGTTATAATTCCTTAAATATTCATGTTTGTTATCCAAAAAAGCAAACAATACTTATAATGGAATGTCTACTAACCAAATCAAAAAACTCGATTGGTTTTAACAGCTATTGCCCATTCATAAACAACAGCAAAATACTTTGCTATCGTTGTTTATCTATTGCTCAGTGAGCATTAATTTACCCCAAATCCGATAAAATATGCAAAAAGCAGCCGAAAGAAAAACACGATCTGTCATTCTTTCGGCTGCGGAGCTGTTAATGGACTCGATCGCGGAGAATCAATTTTCCGATTGCATTTACTGCGCACTGGATGGCTCGCGTACTGTCATGGCAAATCGGATCACTCAATCCGGCATTGGAGCGCTCCACATTCCACAATGCAGTCAAGACCGCACCTGCACGAACACCTCTGGCGATTGCAACACTGAAAATCGTCGCAGTTTCCATCTCGGAAGTTAAACAGCCGCATTTGACATATGCTTCCCAACGATGCAGCAAATAATCAGACACCGGCATCGTTTCCGGCTCTGTCTCACCATAAAAAGAATCCTTACTTTGTACCACCCCCACGTGATACCGTTTACCGTCTGTGTCTTCAGATAGCTCCGAGGCTGCCTCGTCCAATGCTTTCAGCACCTGAAAATCAGCAGCGGCAGGATAATCCGGCGGCAAATATTCCTTGCTGGTACCATCACCTCGCACTGCAGCAGATGCAACCAGCAAATCTCCTCCGACTACCTTCCGGTCAATTCCTCCGCTGGTACCGATACGAATAAAAGTGTGCGCACCGCATTTAATCAGTTCCTCTACCGCAATCGCAGCAGACGGTCCGCCGATCCCGGTAGATACTACACTGACCTTTTCTCCGTGAAGCGTCCCGGTGAAAGTATTATATTCCCTGTTTGATGCAATCTGTTCCGCATGATCCAGATAAGCGGCAATGCGCGGCACTCTTCCCGGATCTCCCGGCAATATTACATATTTCCCGATCTGTTCGGGAGTCACCTGCAAATGAAACTGTTTTTCTCCTTGCAGCAAATCTGCCATGATAATCACCAATCCTTTTCAATCATTACTTTGTGATCCAGTTTAAAATCTGTTCCGTCACAAAGACCGTACCTGTCGCTCCCAGCGCCGTCGGCAAAAGCCCCAATTCCTTATAGGACAGCAATAATGCCACCGCCAAACCCGCAATTGCCGATATCATGCTGTTGGTAGAATACAGAATTTCCGGAAAAGTCATTGCGCCCAATACTGCATAAGGCATATAACTCAAAAAAGACTGTACGTATTTGTTCTTTATTCTTTTACGAAATATCGCCAACGGGATCATTCTGGGAAGATACGACACCAATGCGGTCAGCAAAATAAAAAGCAGCAGTTTTGTAGTACTCATTGCGCCGAATCCTCCGTATGATCATAATGTTCGGTTTCGAGCTCAGGATCCCGGTTTCCGCTATCCGCTTCATCAATATAGGCGGGTTTGATCGTAGGATATCGCAATGCACCGAACAATGCCGCGGACACTCCGCAGATAATAACCACCCATCCGCTGGAAACTCGATTCAATCCGGGCGTATACCGAAAAATGCAGCTTAACACGATGGCAATCGCTATCACAATGACAATCGGTCTTGATTTTTTTGCAGGCGGTATAATGATCGCCACAAACATTGCATATATCGCAACTCCCAACGCGCTGATAATCGCTCTCGGTAAAACCGAGCTAGCAACCGAGCCGATGATCGTTCCGCCAACCCACCCGGTATAAGAAGCGAGGATCAATCCGACCATATACCGAAAATTTAGAAAACCGTTTTGCTGCATCGAAACCGCATAAATCTCGTCGGTATTGCCAAACGCCACAATGAGTCTCTGCCACAACGTCATCTTCTCCTCCAGTTTTTGGGAAAGAGAGAGTGACATTAACATATATCGAATATTGATAATTAAAATCGTCAGTGTAATTTCCGTTAAAGCAATCCCCGAGCTAAAAAGCGTAACGCCCACAAACTGACCGGTACCGGTAAAGCTGGTCATCGATATGACAGTAGGCGCCCATATCGGCAATCCCCGCTCCGAACCCAACATACCAAACGCAAAAGCCACCGATAAATACCCTAACAAAATCGGCAAGCCATCCCGAAAACCTTTAAAAAAAGTAAGTTTTGTCTGTTTCTTCACAATCGTTAAACATTCCTCTGTTTTTATTGTTCCTGCGCAAGTGTTTCATCCATCTGCAAATCTTATTATATCCCTTTTCGCCTTTCTTTTCAATAACAAACGCAAAATAATAGAGTATAACCGGCTGTATTTTATAGCCGGTTATACTCTATTATGGCTTCGTTACACCGGAATCATTCGCTGCGCAAAGCTTCGACAGCGTCCTTTCTGGATGCCATTTTTGCCGGGATATGACCCCCGAGCACCGTCAGCACGGTACTGATCGCAACCAAAATTACCGCGTGGATCAGCTGCAAATGGGCAACTCCAGAAAGTTCAGTCATCCGATACAATATCGCATTAATCGGGAAAGTCAGTAACCAAGAAATCACAACACCGAGCACACCGGAAAATACACCCAATATACAAGTTTCCGCGTCAAAAACACGGGTAATGTCTTTCTTTCTTGCCCCTAAAGCGCGCAAAATACCGATTTCTTTGGTGCGTTCCAACACTGATGTGTAGGTAATAATACAAATCATAATCAAGCTTACTACCAATGAAATTCCGGCAAAAGCAATCAGCACAATAGTAATACCATCCATAATGCCGCTGGTCATATCTGACATGGTTCCCGCCAAATCAGTATAAACGATCTGATCATCATTTTCTCTGCCCTCGTTATAAGAATCCAGATAGGATAGGATAGAATCCTTGGTTTCAAAATCTTTGGGATACAACATAATCATATAAGGCGTCGTGTCACCGCCCAAATAGGAAACAAACTGTTCCTTTTCCTCTTCGGTCATGCTGTTCATCTGAATCACGTTTTTGTCGGATTCTTTCTGCGCTTTTACAATGTCAGAATCCTTGGCTGTCTCAATTACCATCTGAGCCAATTCATCACTGTACGCAATTCCATTTCCCAAAATCCCGATTTTTACGTCCTGTTTTTGCCGAACAATACCGCTGATTTTTACAGTAATGTTGTTTTCAGCCTGATACATTGTTTGATAGTTGGTGTTTGGCAAAAAAGAACCCATCTGTGTCTTGACATAATAATCATTATTCGCTATAATTTTCAGTTCCGTGCCGACAATAGCGGAAAAATCAATCGACTCTTTCTCTTCGGTATCAAACCCTAAATTTTTAAGAATATTGTAATCAATACGGTTTTTGGAGTCAATGACCAACACGAGATCGGTTGCACTCTTTGGATAGTCACCGGCCAGCAAATCATAATTTTTAGACAAATAGTCATTTTCCTCTGAGCCCAGCTGTTTCGGATAAGAGGAAAGTCCCATACTACTCATTCCGTTGCTCATATTGCCCATCATACTACTCTGAGATGAGCCAGAAGTTTGCAGTGACACCGGTGTTATCTCTCCGTCTATATCACGCAGCATATTCATCGAAACAATATAAGTATATCCGATGCCGGAGCATATTTCAGGATCAACCTGATTCAAGTAGGCAATAAAATCATCGGTAAACACATTGGTATGCATTAATGTGCTTTCGGAAGGATCATATAAATATACCTCATCGGAATCGGCATATTCGGTCGTCCCCATGATCTGATCTTTCATATTTTCCTGCATGGTTTTCATCGATTCCATATCTACTTCCATTGCGGATTTAGAAATGACAATCGGGAATTCAGCCATTGCATTGCTTTGGAACTCGTCAATTTGCGTTTGAAATCCGGTAGATAAACTAAGAATCACTGCTATTCCGATAATGCCGATACTGGAAGCAAAAGACGTCAAAAAAGTCCTTCCTTTTTTGGTGCGAATATTGTTAAAAGAAAGTTTTAACGCAGTCCAGAAACTCATACTGGTTTTTTTCAGCGAAAACCCATCCGGTTTCGGACGTTCCTGATGCGGATGGCTGTCTGAAATAATCTTTCCGTCC
>CAUHFD010000211.1 GCA_959605275.1 uncultured Eubacteriales bacterium
CGCTGGATACCGGAAATCCGGTCAAGGAAAATGCTACGATCAAACAGTGCGGAGACAACAAAGCAGCTACATTGGATGAAAAAGGTGTCGGATCTTTAACCTATCATTTTACCGACCTTGCGGCAATCGGAAAAGCTTCTGTAATGCTGACCGGAAGAGCGATTTATGGCGCTACCGTCGATGTCAATGTAAAAGTCAATGAGTCCGACGCATGGACTAAAGTGATCACATTGGGCTCACCTAATTTTTGGGAAGCGAACGACTCGGTTATCTATGATCTATCTCAACATATTTATAAGGCAACAGATTTCTATTTGCAGATTGTCTTTAATGATGGGGCTTGCGGAGATTGGGCTTCCGTTCGTCGGCTGCGTGTTGCAACGGTAGCGGCAAGTGAAATTCGGTATGTCGGTACTCTTGTCAACGACAGCTTTGCGGAATCTTCTTGGACCGCTTCAGTCAACAGCGGCTCTTATTTCAGCGATTGGAGTCCGGCGGGTACTTTATCAATCGTAGATGCGGGTTATACCAGAGATAAGAATGTCAATGCGGAACTGGTGTATCGTTTAGGCGGTTTGGCAGCAGTTGAAAAGATGAAAGCTATACTCAGCTTTAACAGAAAAATCGGTTCGGAAACCTTTGTAGAACTTTTAGCTGGTACAAATGGAAGCGACTATACCAGTATTTATAAGTCTGAACTCGGAAGCGATATATCGACCGGCGATGTTTCGGTAGATATGACAGAGTTTGCAAGCGGAAAAACCGTGCTGTATGTAAAACTGGTAGTACACGACACGCAGATGGGCGACTGGGTAATGCTCAATGGCTTCAAAATTGAATCCGAGTCTACCAGCGAACCTACTCCCGAGCCACAGCCGGGTTCCTTTGAATTGCTGAAGGTTAACTTTAATGATGCAGGTGCTTTGTCGGTTGGCACACCCGAATTGTCGAATATTACTGCCACTAAAAATGGCGGAGAAGGGCTGCCCTATGGAGCAACCGTTGATCAGTTAGGAAAAGGCTCCATTATTTATAAGTTTACAAATGAAACGCAGTTTAAAGACGCGCTGCTCACCATAACAGGAAGAGCTATTATCGGTGCTTCTATTACGGTTAGTGTCAAGGTCGGAGATGAGTGGAAAGACGTTAAAAAACTGGGTGGAAGCAGCGATTGGAGCGGTTCTGCATCGATTGATTTAAGTAAATATATTAATGGAAGCGGTACGTTCTATCTTCAATTTTATTTTGATGACGGAGCATGCGGAGACTGGGCGATGATCCATTCGCTGTATTTAACTGCGACTACTAATGGTTTGCCTGCTGAGGAAGAACAGGAAAAAGGAGAAACTATTTTTGCAGTAGATTTCTCTAAAGAGGATTGGAAAACACAATATCCGATCGAATCTATCTCAGATAATATGCAATGGAAGAGTTTTGACGGCGGCAAGGGAATTATGCCGACTGTTAAAGACGGAGAGGCAAGTGCTTCTGATACCGCTTATATTATTTATAAAGTGGAAAATATCAAACCGCAGAATTTGGTATTATATGCAAACCATCGTTCTTGCAGCGGTGTGGAAGTCAATTTCCAATTCAGTAAAGATGGAAAGAATTTTTCTGTAATCGGCAAAGAGACCAGCGATCATCTCAATCCTGCAAAACCTGCCGAGATTGATTTATCTAAAGCGGCAATCGGATGCAGCAGCTTTTATATTAAAGTGGAAATTCCGGCAAATATGTGTTATGACTGGGGCGTGTTGACCGCTTTGAAATTAGTCAATACACCGACTGATTTACAACAAACTTATTTGCTCGATGTTGATTTTTCTAAAGAAGACTGGAAAAGCCAACATCAACCGGAATCGGTTATCGGGTTAAAACAGGGAGATTATGAGTATTCTTATCAAGTATTTAAAAAAGGAGTATATCGTGACGGAACCAGCGATACCGGTTCTATCGTTTATCATGTAACCGGTGCGGAGGGAGCCGATGCGCTGACATTGCTGTTAAATAACCGTGCTTGTTCCGGAGCGAAAACCATTGTGTCAATCAGTTTAGACGGCAACACATTCCGCGAGGTAGCAACCATTACTCAGGATAATTTGGATTTCGGAACGCCGTTTGATTTGGATCTTTCAACATATGTAAATGATACAGATGATTTTTATCTGAAGTTAGAACTCCCGAATGACGGTCTTGCCGATTGGAATGTATTGGCTTGTGTCAAAGTACTTGCACAGATAGGAGATATTAAGACATTCTATCGTTTGGATACCAAAGGAAATATCGGAGGTACGGTGGAAGTTACTTCGAAAGTAGAAGCCGGTCAACAAGCCACAGCAACAGCGGTACCGAACAGCGGATATCACTTTGTCGGATGGTATAATTATAGCGGTGATTTGTTAAGCGAAGACGCTGAATATACCTTTGTTCCGAATGACAATATGACATTGATAGGACGCTTCTTCCCAACTTATAAAGGAGAAGGGCAACTGGTGCTTGCGGCAGACTACAATGATCTTGGCATGAGTTTCTTGGAAGATGCGTATGATTACGACAATATCACAGTGATGTTGGATGATGGCTTAAAAGTTGCGGGAAAATACGGTCAGGCATTGGTTCGTGCAGATAGCGGTGTAGCTGGCAGTATTACCTATAAGTTTGAAAATTTGGGAGATTTGGAACGCTTTAAGGCAGTCGTGGACGGACGTGCAATCATGAAAGCGACAATTGATCTTCAAATCAGCAGCAATGGAAGTACATGGAAAACGGTCAAACAATTGGGCGGACCGACAGATGAGCACTCATTTGGCTATAATGAGACCCGTGAAGTGGAATTGGTTGACTATGTCAAAGATCTTCCGACCTTTTACGTAAAAATTGTTTTCAACATTGTCGGTTTACAGGATTGGGCAGCATTGCGCTCTGTTATGTTTATTGCCAACGGCAGTGAAGCAGAGGAAATCATTATTCCGGATTTCGCAGACGGACCGATTGGCAATATTGCAAATACAAACAGGGAAGGTTCTTTGCTTGATCAGAACATTGCTTATGAAGACTATACTGATTATTTGTATTACATCAGCAATATGTATATTGCCGATGTAGAAGGAGAAAATGGCGAGGCTGATAAAGGCTTAATGGTTATGGACCGCACTCTAAACGGCGAGGTTATCTGGAAATTTGATAATTTAAAACCGGTAACGAAATTCCTTATGACCTTTAAAGGGCAGGCGGTAAATGATTCACTGATTCTGCTTCGTGTAAGCACCGATGGGGAAAACTGGCAATCTGTGACTGGAGGAAGGCTTGACAGCGTAAACGGAACTCGTTTTGAAGTTGGTACACCGGTTACTTATGATATGACATCCCGAGTGGAAGGTGCAACCTCTGTATACGTCAGAGCGTTGTTTACCGCATCCGCTGTTAACAGTGATGCATTCCTTACCAATATCAGTGCGGAATCACAAGGCAAAGACCAGGCACAAAAACCTAACGAAGAAGAAAATCCTAACAATGAAGACAATCAACCGGGTGACGGAAAAGAGGATAATTCTTCTCAGTTGCCCGATACCGGAGAAACCAGAGGTATTATTTGGTTGGTTCCTATTATAATAGGTGCTGCTACGGCAATTTATACCAGCCGAAAAATCAAGAAATATCAAGACAGCGTTATGAGATGACGAAATAAATAAAACATCAACGAATAACAGCACCGGATTCAGGGAAAAGCAAAAGAACGGTTTAAAAATCGGAGCCTGTGCCTTTCCCTGTCCGTGCGTATATCTAGGTTATCACAGTTTTTTCGGAAGGAGTCCTGCACAATGGAAAAAATATTGCCTGTTGATCAATTAAACTGTGAATCGTTGTGTGAGAATGTTCCGTTTGATATTTCGTTCAACAGTACCGATTTTCGGATTATAAGGTTGAGTCATGTTTATGATAACCATCAGCAATGGGTGATTCCTTTTCATGCACACGAAAGCTATGAATTTCATTATATCTCTTCCGGTGAGGGATATATTGATATTGAAGATGAAACTTTTTTTGTTCAGAGAGGCGATTTTTATATTACCGCACCTTATGTTCGCCATAAGCAAAGCTCTTCAGCGAAAAATATTATGGAAGAATATTGCGTCGAATGTAAAATTGATCTTGAGACCAACCAGGTGTTTTCCCAAAACGGTAGAGACATTACAAAGGATGAAATTAAACAGTTAAAAGTGTTTACTACGAATTCTATTTATACGCATTATAAATATACCGAAGAAATGATTGGTAACTTTCTTAAAATCAGAGAGTTGAATAGAGAAGCCCCATTTGGCTATTTACTAAAAATAGAAACGCTCTTGTTAGAAACATTATTGGACTCTTTGCAAATCGCATTGGCTATCCAGCAGACAAATAAAAATGATGCTTTTTTGGGCAAGGAACACTCCCGACTCATTAAGATAAAAAATTATTTGGATAGCAATTTATGTTCTGATATTAAAATACAGGATGTATCAAAGGTATTTTATCTTAGTCCGAGACAACTTGACCGAATCATTATAAAGGGATTCGGAATGAGTTTTTATCAGTATCTTACGAATTTACGGATGAATATGGCCATTCGTTTATTAAAGCAAACAGAAGATACAATTACAGATATTGCAGAAAAATCGGGTTTTTCCAGTTATCAGCATTTATACCGGGTTTTAAAGCGTAATGGATGCGATATATGCCGGTTGCGGGATACCAGCAATCAAGCTACTGTTTTGGATGCGGTTAGAAGCGGTGACAGAAATATCATTGAAAAATAAGTGGAAATGAGGTCGTTCGTGCAATGAAAATCAGAAAAGCGTTGGCGATTATATTATCTGGTCTGATGATAGGATCT
>CAUHFD010000212.1 GCA_959605275.1 uncultured Eubacteriales bacterium
CCCAGAACGGGCTCGAACCGTCGACCTCTAGCGTGACAGGCTAGCGTTCTAACCAACTGAACTACTGGGCCATTTGGCAGGGGCAGTAAGATTCGAACTCACGGCACGTGGTTTTGGAGACCACTGCTCTACCAGCTGAGCTATACCCCTAAAAACGACCATTTTGCAATGTTGCTTTATTATTATATATGATTGTCGAACCTTTGTCAAGAAAAATTTTCATATTTCTTATTTTTTCTTGGAAAAATTCGGGAACTACAATCGGCTCTGCATAAAACAATCAATTTATTCGATTTTTTTCCTGCAAAGCCGATCCATACCTTATGACTAATACGATATCGTACTTATTTATGCTTCTTCAGTTGTTTCAGCGCATCGGTGAACTGCTGCAAATCGGAGAAATCTCGATAAACAGAGGCAAATCTCACATATGCTACCTGATCAATATCCCGTAATTTTTCCATAACAAGTTCTCCCAAATCGGTAGAAGTGACCTCTTTGGTGAAGGAATTCCGATAATAATATTCTACCTCATTGACCATTTTCTCCAATACTTCTAACGGTATTGGACGTTTCGCACAAGCTTTCATCACACTGCGAAGCAATTTATCACGATCAAACGGCTGACGGGATTTATCTTTTTTTACAACAATCAACGGTGTTGTTTCCAAAATTTCAAAGGTTGTAAAACGTCCTCCGCAGGACAGGCATTCTCTTCGTCTCCGAATCGTAACTCCTTCATCACTCGGACGGGAATCAACAACCTTGCTTTCATTATACCCACAAAACGGACAATTCATCTTTATCACCATTCCTTGCTGATATCCGACAATATTTATAAATTTATGATATCATGTAAAAAACAAAATTACAATCCCGAATGATAATATTCATTGAAACTTTTTAAGAAAATTTAATGAACAAGCAATTTCCTCAGGTAAATTAAAATTTTGACGATATACTTCAATAAGCGCAGCACCATGATATTGCAGTTCTTTGAGCCGATCAAAAAATGATTCAAAATCAAAGGTCCCTTCTCCGGGGAGCAAGCAATCATGTGATGCATCATTATCATTAATATGCAAATGCACCATTTGATTACCCATGGCAGACAGCATGTCAAAAGGAGACAAGCCGCTTCGGATCGCCTGTTTTACATCCAAAACAAAATGAACAGTATCCCCCAAATATTTCTTCATCCCTTCAATAAAGGAAATTTCCCTACTCCTGCATCGCTGAACATTTTCTTGCGCCACAATGATTCCATGCTGCTTTCCCGCCTCACTCAATTTTCCGAAACGTTCATAATACTGTTCTATCGGAAATTTGCTGTCGTAACGATCTCCGTGAAATACAAAGATTTCCGATCCCAACAGATGCATTTGATCAAAATAAATTTTGTATTCCTCCAAGGTATCCGTGAAGCGTCTTTCGTAGTTGGTAAAAAACATAAACGGTTCCGATATCGAATTATAAGGGTGCATACTTACTGCACGCATTCCATATGAATCCAGTATTTTTTTTATTTGCATCAAAAAATCGGTACGGTATTCACTCGGAGAGTTATAAAAAATTTCAATTGTTTTTACATTTAGATTTGCCAATTGTGTTACTGCATCTTCTGTTACTTCCGGATAAAAACAAGCAGTGGACGCCCCAAATTTAATCATTATCACGTAAACCTTTCCAAAATGTGTTTCTATGCAATTGTTACAGCATAATGCTCTCAAAAATGTTCCTTTAAAACAACAAACACCCAAAACAAAAGGGACAGCAAAAAGCCGTCCCATTAATCCGCAAAATCTTATTCAGCTTTCATTTTAGCGAAACAGTCACTGCAGTATACAGGGCGGTCTTCGCGTGGTCTGAACGGAACTTTTGCTTCTGCTCCGCAGCTTGCGCAAGTCGCTGTGAACATTTCTCTCTCTGCTCTGGAAGCGTTTTTGCGGTTGTCGCGGCATGTTTTGCATCTCTGCGGCTCATTTACAAAGCCTTTTTCTGCATAGAATTCCTGTTCACCGGCAGTGAATACGAATTCAGCGCCACACTCTTTACAAGTTAGGGTTTTGTCTTCAAACATAATACTGATACCTCGCTAAAGAAATAATTTTTTTACCCAAGACGGATATGAACCGACACCTTTGAAAAATCAACGCTCTGACTTAAGCTATATGGGCATATATTTATGAAAAAAATCATACATTTTTTAGCTTTCGTCTTACGCGTTGGAGTGCGTTGTCTACTGCTTTAGCGGTGGTACCAAGCTTTTGAGAAATTTGCTTGTAATCATTACCATCAAGATACAGAAACAAAACTTCTTTTTCCAGATCAGACAAAAGTGTGTCAACACCTGCTTTGACCGCATTCAGCTTTTCACGGGCGATCACAATATCCTCCGGCGTCGCCGACTGTGCATCGCAAACCTCATCATAGTCCAAATTGTCAATGGACACCGCGCGATCCAATGATTTAAACTTATTGGTATTCGTATATTGCATCGCTTTCCGGATACGGTTATCGATACAGGTGTTTGCAAAAGTGTTAAAGCTGTAATCAGAGTCGGCATCATAAAAGGTGATCGCATTCATCAAACCGATCAAGCCTTCCTGAATCACATCTTCCTGTTCATATGCGCTGATACTATACCCTTTTGCTTTTTTCTTAACCAATCCCATATAGCGGGATATCAAGACAGCCAAAGCGTTTTCATTGCCGCTTTGCGCATATTGCAACAATTGGCTGTCATCGTAAGAAAGGAGATCATTCAGGGAAAATTGTTCGGGCATACTGTTAAAAAGCCAACTCTCTTTACAATTTTCTTTAGTATACATCATCTTTTTTGAATTGTCAACAGTTTTTTGTCATTTTGTAAAAAAATACACAAAACGACAATTAATTTTTTAATAATACATCAAATTACAAATCATATGATAAAACAAAAACCACTTATTTATGATGAATGAAGCAATCTTAACCGGTGAGTTTTTCACGCAGCATCATAAGAATCTTTTTTTCTCTCCTTGATACTTGTACTTGCGTCATACCCAGCCGATTGGCAGTCTCTACCTGCGTTTTATTGCCGAAATACCGCAGTGTGATTAACTGTCTGTCATTATGATCTAAGCAATCGATTACCTCTTTTAATGCGATTTTATCCGACATTTCTTCTTCGGGAGCCTCAATTCTCACGTCAAACTGCCCTCCGCCATCTTCCTCATCTTCGGTTAAGGACATGGGTGGCTGGCTGACTCCCAACGCTTCCACAACCAGCTCGGGATCCACCTCCAATAAAGATGACAGTTCTTGAATGGTAGGCTCCCGGAAATGATCCGCCATAAATTTTTCCCGTTGACGTACAAGCTTTAAAGATAATTCTTTCAAGCTGCGGCTGACCTTAACCGCGCCGCCAGCTCGAAATAATCGGCGCATCTCCCCCAAGATCACCGGAACGGCATATGTTGAAAACTTCACACCCCTGTTCTCATCAAAAGCGTCAATTGCTTTGATCAACCCTATGCTGCCGGCTCCGAACAGATCATCATATTCTATGCCGCGTCCTTTAAATCGGTGAGCACAGGAATGCACCAACCCTAAATTGTTTTTCACAAATAATTCTTTTTCATCTTTTGTTATCGTCATTTACAGGTGCATATTCCTTTCTGTTATTTACATGCTCTGCCTTTTATAAGGTCGGTTCCATTCTTGCGTTCATTGCCTTTTTCAGCACGACAGTGGTTCCTTTCCCCGGTTTGGAATATACCCGAACACGATCCATAAAGCTTTGCATCACAGCAAAACCAAGTCCGGCACGTTCCCCTGTCTGGCAGGTAGTAAACATCGGCTCCATTGCCTGTTTAATATCGTCGATGCCACAGCCGTTATCCCTGATCTTAATGGAAATCGTTCGATCCTCAAGAATTTTCGCATGTATGTATATCACACCGATTTTTTCCCGATAGCCATGCACAATACTGTTTGTCACCGCTTCCGATACCGCTGTTTTGATATCTGCCATTTCATCAACAGTCGGATCCAGTTGAGCGAAAAAAGCAGCAACCGCAACCCTTGCAAAACTTTCATTGTTTGAGCGGCTTAAAAAGCTCAACTTCATTTCATTGATTGTATTCATCCTTTTATTTATCCTTTCCTGTCTTTATTTATCGAATATTGCAAGCTTGTCCAATCCGGCAAGACGCATCACCTTTTTCATGTGACTGGATACGTTTTGTATCCGAAGCTGTCCGTTCATGGACTGCATCAGCTTGTAGCGTCCCATCACCAATCCGATTCCGCTGCTGTCCATGAAGGTGACATCCTTAAAATCTAAAATCAGTGTCTCGGGCAGAGAGCTTTCCAGCGCAAAATCAATGGTTTCCCGAATTTCTTTCGCAGAATGATGATCAATATCCCCCATAATAAAAGCTGTGATAATACCATCTTGATTCTCTATTCTGACCGGCATACTACAATCTCCTTTCCAAAAGCATTTGCCTGAAATCTTGTCGAATAAACGCATATTCTGTCGATTTCTGTTATCCTATTATTGGCAATTTTTTCTTAGATATACATAAATGATTTCAATATTCATCCATCTCAAATTTTTATGTATATTTTTGGGATTTTCTGCATAAGAAAAATCCTATATCATATGATATAGGATTCGATCTAAAAATATTGTCATAATTTGTCATACCGCTATATTTTATCTGCTTGTTTTTTTTTGCAGAATAGCTTTACGCATTTCTCCCGCCAAATACAGTGACCCA
>CAUHFD010000213.1 GCA_959605275.1 uncultured Eubacteriales bacterium
CACCGTTTCATTAGCAAAAAAACATGGTTTCGTCCCTTTCGAACGCAAAAAACGCTATCAACCCGGCGATAAAGTATATTATAACAACCGCGGCAAAGCAATCATTCTTACTACGTTTGGTGCGCAACCAATCGAAAACGGAGTGATGATTGCCGCAGCGCATATCGACTCTCCCAGATTGGATTTAAAACCAAGACCGCTCTACGAGGATAACGAGCTTGCCCTTTTCAAAACACACTATTACGGCGGCATTAAAAAATATCAATGGACAGCAATTCCGCTCGCTTTGCACGGTGTTGTTTGCAAAAAGGACGGCAGCAAAGTGATGATTAATATCGGCGAAGCTGATTCCGATCCGGTATTTTGTGTAAACGACCTGCTACCCCATCTTGCCACAGAACAGATGAAACGGACGCTGAATGAAGGAATCAAAGGCGAGGAACTGAATATTTTGGTGGGCTCCCGTCCGTTCAAAGATGATGATGTGAGTGAACGGGTCAAATTGAATATTTTAAACATCCTGAATACCAAATACGGCATCACCGAAAGTGATTTTCTTTCCGCTGAACTGGAAGCGGTACCAAATTACAAAGCGCGCGATTTGGGATTTGACCGCAGCATGATTGCTTCTTACGGACACGACGATCGGGTATGTGCCTACACCGCTTTAATGGCGGCAATCAACTGCACCGCCCCTGCTAAGACAACAGTAACCATACTGGCTGACAAAGAAGAAACCGGCAGCGACGGAAATACCGGCTTGCAATCTTCCTATTTGAAATACTTTATTGCCGACCTCGCAGAGCCTTTCGGCGTTGCCGGACGAACGGTATTATCCCATTCCAAATGTTTATCCGCCGATGTGAATGCTGCATTCGACCCAACGTTTGCCGATGTTACTGAAAGAAACAATTGTGCTTATCTCAATTACGGCGTTGTTATCACCAAATATACCGGCGCAAGAGGAAAATCCGGCACTTCAGATGCCTCCGCCGAATATGCCGGAGAAATTCGTGCCTTGTTAGACAGCAAAAATGTCCTTTGGCAAACAGGAGAACTCGGCAAGGTCGATCAAGGCGGCGGCGGAACGGTAGCTGCTTATATTGCTAATCTAGACGTTGATGTGATCGACTTGGGCGTACCGGTATTATCCATGCACGCTCCTTATGAAGTTGTGTCAAAAATTGACGTTTATATGGCATATCGTGCTTTCTTCGAGTTTTTCTGCAAGTAACATGAACGTACCAATATAAAGTTGAAAACGTTCTCGAAATTGTTACATGGGCGGACTCATGTCCACCCATGTAACAATTTTTAAAATATTATTTTCTGATTGGCATTTCTTTGATGGAGGTACATAATTATGCTGCAAAAAATAATGGATTATATGAACAACCATATCGTCTATTTTGATGGTGCAATGGGAACAATGGTGCAAAAACACGGATTGAAAGCCGGAGAAAATCCGGAGCTCTTTTCTCTTACTCATCCTGAAATAATTGCGCAAATCCACCAAAGTTATCTGAAAGCGGGTGCAAATATTTTGACCGCCAATACGTTTGGTGCGAATGCACACAAGCTTGCTTCTTCCGGGCATTCCCCTGCGGAAATCATCTCTTCTTCCGTTGCAATTGCTAAAAAATCTGCTCAAGATAATGCGTATGTTGCACTTGACATCGGACCGATCGGAGAACTATTAGAGCCAATGGGGACGCTGTCATTTGACGATGCATATACGATCTTTCAAGAAGAAGTCATTGCCGGTGAAAAAGCCGGAGCAGATCTCATTCTCATTGAAACCATGGCAGATCTTTATGAAATCAAGGCGGCAGTTCTGGCAGCAAAAGAAAACACCAATCTACCTGTTTTGGTAACTTTGACGGTGGAAGAAACCGGCAGAACCTATACCGGTTGTGATTTGGAAGCGTTTGCTGTTTTAGCGGAAGGCTTAGGAGTGAACGCCATCGGGCTCAACTGCTCACTCGGTCCGGTACAAATGCTGCCACACTTAAAGCGACTGCTGTCGCTTACCTCTTTACCGGTTATTTTCCAGCCGAATGCAGGGCTTCCAAAGGTAGTGAACGGCACGACGACATATGACATTACACCGGAACAATTTGGAGTTTGCCAGCGAGAGGCTGTTACAGAAGGAGCCTATGTTATCGGCGGCTGCTGCGGTACCGATCCTGATTATATTGCACAGGCAGTGTCCAATACGGCTGATCTTACTCCTTGCCCCGACACCAAGGAAAAAACAAAAAAGCTATGTACTCCGACCAAAGCAATAACTTTTACGACAGATACCGTGATTGCAAATATCGGAAGGCCGAATGCTGATTTGCAAGCAAGCTTTGCTGATTATGACACTTCCGAACTAATCAACATCGCATTAGATTCTGTGGATGACGGCGCAGAAGTCATTAATATCAACACCGCAGTTTCTGGAATAGACGAAACCAAAATGATGAAAATCGCCGTGAAGGAACTGCAAGAAATTTGTCGGATTCCGTTCCAAATTACAACAGAAAATCCGGAATCATTAGAAGCCGCGCTCCGATATTTTAACGGAATTGCGCTCGCCAATATTCCTGATGCACCGGACTTGAAAAAAATTGCTGAACATTATGGTGCGGTTATCGTACCTTGCGTATAAAAAACTCAGCATGGATGATATCCATGCTGAGTGAGCGTGTCGACAAAGTCGACAGCGCTCTGGGAGAGGGGAATTTCCCCTCTCCCAACCTCACCCCACAATCCGCGTTGCGACGCGGATTGTCGAGGGAGAAACCGATGCGCATGTCCTCGGTTTCTCCATTAAAAAGGGCTGCCAACTTATAGTTTGTCTATAGTCTGAACTCAGCATGGATGATATCCATGCTGAGTTTTTTATTATTCTAAAATAGCACCGGTACTTCCGGAAGTAACCAACTTCGCATATCTGGCTAAATATCCTTCAGTGATTCTCGGCTGACGAGGCTGCCATTTACTTCTTCTTACGGCAAGCACTTCATCGGAAACCAAAACATTGATAGTGTTTTTCGGAATATCAATCTCGATTTCATCGCCTTCTTCCACCAATGCAATATTTCCGCCGACCGCAGCCTCCGGAGAAACATGTCCAATGGCAGCGCCTCTGGTCGCGCCGGAAAAACGTCCGTCGGTAATCAACGCAACGCTGTTTCCGAGGCCGCTTCCCATAATTGCAGAGGTCGGATTCAGCATTTCACGCATGCCTGGTCCGCCCTTTGGTCCCTCATATCGGATGACTACCACTTCTCCAGCGTGAATTTTTCCGTCATAAATAGCATTCAAAGCATCTTCTTCGCAATCAAACACACGGGCAGTGCCCTTGTGGCTCATCATTTCAGGCGCTACCGCAGACCGTTTTACCACACATCCGTCGGGGGCTAAGTTCCCCTTTAACACAGCAATACCACCGGTTTTGCTGTATGGGTGATCAATGGTACGAATAATCTCGGTATTCTTAATTTCATGCCCCTCTATATTTTCTCCGACCGTTTTTCCGGTACAGGTCATAAGATCGGTATGCAATACACCAAGTTTACTGATTTCGTGCATCACAGCCAGAATACCACCCGCCTCGTTGAGTTCCTCAATAAAATGATCGCCCGCAGGGGTCAAATGGCACAGATTCGGCGTTTTCGCAGAAATTTCATTCGCCAATTCAATATCCAATTTAATTTTGCATTCATGCGCAATCGCCGGCAAATGAAGCATACTGTTGGTACTGCATCCCAACGCCATATCAATGGTCAATGCATTCAGGAAAGCTTCTTTTACCATAATATCCCGCGGCTTAATGTTTTTCTCCACCAGTTGCATAATTTGCATACCGGCATGTTTTGCCAGCCGCAGGCGCTCGGAGTAAACAGCCGGGATGGTACCGTTTCCGGGTAAGCCCATACCCAAAACCTCGGTCAGACAGTTCATGCTGTTTGCCGTAAACATTCCGGAGCAGGAACCGCAGGACGGACACGCTTTATTCTCATATTCATTAAGCTGCTCATCATTGATTTCACCGACTTTATAACGGCTGACCGCTTCTGAGACAGTGGAATAACTGATTTTTTTTCCGTTTACCGTTCCGGCAAGCATTGGTCCGCCGCTGACAAAAATAGAGGGAATATTCAGCCGCGCTGCCGCCATCAATAATCCCGGTACATTTTTATCACAGTTTGGTACCATAACCAATCCGTCAAAAGCGTGGGCAATCGCCATCGCCTCAGTCGAATCAGCGATTAATTCTCTGGTTACCAAAGAATATTTCATTCCCTGATGTCCCATGGCGATTCCGTCACAAACCGCTATTGCCGGAAACACAATCGGAATACCGCCTGCCATTGAAACACCGGTTTTTACTGCTTCCACTACTTTATCCAGATTCATATGTCCCGGTACAATATCATTTTGTGAGCTGACAATACCGATAATCGGCTTTCCGATTTCCTCGTCAGTCAGCCCCAATGCATGAAGCAACGCCCTTTGCGGTGCTGCGTTGATTCCTTTTGTAATTCTTTCACTGTTCATTCTGACACGCTCCTTTTTATATCGGCAAATACTATGCCATCAATTTTACCATAACCGCTTTCTGTGCATGAAGCCGATTCTCCGCCTCATCAAATATTTCCTCAGCATGCGCTTCAAAAACT
>CAUHFD010000214.1 GCA_959605275.1 uncultured Eubacteriales bacterium
CTTTCCCCTCTCCCAACCGTACCCCACAATCCACGTTGCGACGCGGATTGTCGAGAATGTCGATTCGTCTTGCATAGCAAGACGCGATGCACATGTCCTCGGTTTCTCCATTAAAAATGGTTATAACTTATAGTTTTTCGACAGACTGAGCGTGGAAAATATGATTTTTCCACGCTCCATTTGTTCCGGTATTGTGCAATGGACAATATCGGAACAAATTCAAAAAGGAATAAGGATTTTAAGGGTTTTCTTGTATTTTACGATGGGACATGGTATGATAAAAAAAGCATCTGATGCGTTGATTTGCTCGCAGATCGTAGATAGGCGGAGAAAGGACGAAGGATAAAATGTACCGGTTGCTTCTTGTAGAGGATGATAAAACCATTGTGACCAACCTGACTGCTTTTTTGCAGGCGGAGGGGTTTGCGGTCAGGAGTGCGTCGGGGCAGGCGGAGGCATTGACGGCATTGGAGCAGGAAAGTTGTGATTTGATTTTGCTTGATATTTCGCTGTCGGACGGCAACGGATTTGCAGTGTGCTCGGCGGTAAAAGCAGAATATGATATTCCGGTCATTTTTTTAACCGCCTCCGGGGATGAATACAGCACGGTTACCGGCTTTGATGTTGGCGCCGATGATTATATTCCGAAGCCGTTTCGTCCCCGCGAATTGGTATCGCGGATTAAAAATGTCCTGCGCCGTACCGGAAAAAGCGGCGGCACCATCCGCATCGGAGATATCACGGTGGATACGGTGAAAGGCACGGCGGTGAAAAACGGAGTTGATTTATACCTGTCCGCGTTGGAATACCGGCTGCTGCTGGTATTTATCAACAATCGGGGCGCAGTTTTGTCCAGAAACAAGCTGTTGGAAGAAATCTGGGATGCCGCAGGGGAGTTTGTGAACGATAATACCCTTACTGTATATATTAAGCGGCTGCGCGATAAAATAGAAGCGGATCCTCAAAATCCGCAGATCATTAAAACGGTACGCGGCATCGGATATCGGATGGACTAGGGGGAAGCCGGGATGGGATTTTTCAGGAATGCAGAAATCCGAAGAACAATGTTACTATTTTTGCTGATTGCAGCGGCGGCTGTTACGGCGGCTGCGATATGGGATAACCGGTTCGGCATCTTTACGCTGGTGCTTTGTTTATTGCTGGGTGCAGTGCAACTGATATCCACTTTTCGGCGGTATCGGAAAATCGCCGAGTTATCCCGTGATATTGACAAAATCCTGCATGGCAGTCAAATGCCTTCGCTGGATCGGTATGCCGAGGGGGAGCTTGCCATCCTGCAAAGCGAAATCTATAAAATGACGGTGCGCCTGCGGGAACAGCAGGAAAGGCTTGCCGGAGATAAGCGTTTTCTTGCCGATTCTATCGCGGATATTTCGCACCAGATTCGTACGCCGCTGACCTCGATCAATTTAGTGCTTTCGCTTTTGTCCGAATCGGAAATTCCGGAGGAACGGCGGAAGGCACTTTTGCAGGAATTATATGAACTAATTTCGCGGATCGACTGGCTGATTTCGGCACTGCTGAAAATATCCAAACTGGATGCCGGGACTGTTGTGTTCAAAAAGGAACAGTTTCCTTGGGAACAGCTTGTCCGAAATGCCTGCGAGCCGTTGCTTGTGCCGATTGAATTGCGGGGACAGACTTTGCAGATTCAAGCCGCCGGTTCTTTCTCTGGAGATATTTCCTGGACTGCGGAGGCATTGACGAACATTGTGAAAAATTGCATGGAGCATACGCCGGCTGACGGAACAATCACCGTTATTGCCGAAGAGAATACGCTGTACAGCCAGATCACGGTGTCAGATAACGGACCGGGAATTGCCAAGGAGGATTTGCCGCGCATCTTTGAGCGGTTTTATAAAGGGAAAAATTCGGATGAAAAAAGTGTGGGTATCGGGCTTGCTCTGGCGCGCATGATTGTGACGATGCAGGGAGGAACCGTTAAGGCGGAAAACCGAAAGCCGCACGGAGCGCAGTTTACGCTCCGTTTTTATCACTGAGACTGTTGTTCACTTTATCGACTTGTTCGAAAGTGACAAATCTGTCACTTTCGAGTCACCGCCCAGTCACCTTAAAGTGATAAAATAATGCCGTAACCGGAACGAAAGGAATGAAATTGCCATGGAAATATTACGAGTGGAAAACCTTACTAAAGTTTACGGCACCGGAGAAAACGAGGTGCGGGCGCTGGACAGCGTTTCTTTTTCTGTCCGAAAAGGGGAATTTGTTGCGATCATCGGACCGTCGGGCTCAGGCAAATCTACCTTGCTGCATATTCTGGGCGGTGTGGACAAACCCACCGGTGGAAAAGTTTTTATGAACGGACAGGACGTTTATGCCCAAAACGATGATCAGCTTGCGATTTTCCGCCGGCGGCAGGTAGGGCTGATTTATCAGTTTTATAACCTGATTCCGGTGCTCAACGTTACCGAAAATATCACGCTGCCGGTTCTGATGGACGGCAGAAAGGTCAACGAGGAACGGCTGGAGGAACTGATGAACACCCTGAAGCTGAAAGGACGGGAGCATCACCTGCCGAATCAGCTTTCGGGCGGACAGCAGCAGCGGGTTTCGATTGGACGCGCGCTGATGAACGCGCCTGCCGTGGTGCTGGCAGATGAGCCGACCGGAAATTTGGACAGCAAAAATTCCCGGGAGATCGTGGAATTGCTGAAAGTGTCCAATCAAAAATACGAACAGACTTTGATTATCATTACCCATGATGAAAATATCGCTCTGCAGGCGGATCGTATCCTTGCCATTGAGGACGGAAAAATCACCCGCGACGAGGTGATTCGCAGATGAATATTTTCAACAAAGTTACCCTGAAAAGTCTGCAAAAGAACAGGGTCAGGACAGGTGTGACCATTATCGGTATCGCGCTGTCTGCGGCGATGATCTGCGCAGTTACGACCTCGGTTGCCAGCTTTCAAAATTTCCTGCTTCAGAACTATATTTATTCTGACGGCAGTTGGCACGGCTGCACGATTGCGGACAGCGGCACATTAAAAAAAATCCGTGATTCGGATCGGGTTTCGGCTGTGGTGTCGGGGCAATACCTCGGCTACGCCAAGGCGGAGGGCTGCACCAATCCCGACAAGCCCTATCTGTATCTGATGGGGGCAAGCGACGGCTTTTCCGAGATGATGCCGGTACATATCACTGCCGGCAGATATCCTCAAAGTCAGAGCGAAATTCTTTTGCCGAATCATTTAAAATCAAACGGCGGCGTATCTTACGCGTTGGGAGAGCAAATCAGCCTGTCGGTCGGCGACCGGATATCAGGCGGCGAACCGCTTTATCAGCAAAATCCGTTTTTATGGCAAAAAGGCGAAAACGGTAAGGCCAGCGATGTTCCTGCCGAAACACTGAAAGTGAGAGAAACACGCACCTTTACGATAGTGGGCTTTTATGAGCGACCAAGCTTTGAAGCCCGTTCTGCCCCGGGTTATACCGCAATTACGCTGCCCGATCCGACTGCGGCGGCATCCCGATATGAGATTTACTTTCAGACCAAAGTGCCGAATGACGTCTATTCTTTTATGGAATCCCTATCACTGTCCGGTGACACCAACACCGATGTGCTGATGTTCATGGGAATTTCAAGATACAGTGCGTTCTATTCGGTGCTGTATGGTTTGGCGGCGATCGTGATGCTGTTGATCGTGTTCGGCTCGGTGTCTTTGATTTACAACGCCTTTTCGATCTCGGTTTCGGAACGCACCAAACAGTTCGGATTGCTGTCCTCGATCGGAGCAACCCGTCGGCAGTTACGCAAAAGCGTATTCTTTGAAGCGTTTGCGGTCAGCCTGATCGGTATCCCGCTGGGCATCTTGGTCGGCATTGTAGGAATCGGCGTGACTCTTTTGCTGATCGGCGACCGTTTTGTGTCTGTCGGTCCCTCTTTGGTGATTCCGATGCGGATCTGTGTATCGCCGCTGTCGGTGGCACTTGCGGTCCTGCTTTCCTTGGTGACCGTGTTGATCTCGGCATGGATTCCGTCTAAGCGGGCGATGAAGATAACGGCTGTGGAAGCGATTCGGCAAAGCAAGGACATCAAGTCGAATGGGTCGGGAAAAACAACCTCCAAGTTGACTTACAAGCTGTTTGGATTGCCGGGCGTTTTGGCAAGCAAGTATTTTAAACGCAGTCGCCGCAAATATCGTGCGACGATTGTCAGTTTGTTCATGAGCGTGGTTTTGTTTGTGTCCGCGAGCGCATTTACCGGATATCTGACCGAGTCGGTGCAGGGCAGCTTTGCAACCGCCGATTATGATTTGCGGTACATTCACACGGCACTTGAGGAGAAGTCTCCTGACCAGGTGCTCGAATTGCTGCGTTCAGCAAAGGCAGTTACCGGAGGATGCTATGTGAGTGAATATGATACGAACGGGGTGCTGTCACGGGAGGATTTGTCGTCTTCTCTTCCCGATATTATTGCAAGCACACTGACCGGAAAAAATCCGGAAATGAATTTCCCGGTTTATTTCATGGATGATGCTTCCTTTCGGGCGTTGTTACAGGAAAACGGTCTTAGTGAAGAAGGATATTTTGACACTTCAGCGCCGAAAGGTGTGGTTTATGATTCCTATCAGGGATTTGATACCGGTGAGGGAAAGGTGATCTCTGCCCGGCTTTTTCAGAAC
>CAUHFD010000215.1 GCA_959605275.1 uncultured Eubacteriales bacterium
CGCTCCGGGTCAACATGCCCGTGCTCGTCGAGCGAGGGCGATTCGAGGGTAACGGTGCCGGAATATATCGGCTTTATCGCCGAGAAGAAGCTGTTAAAATCAATGCTCCCTTCTCCCGGCATCGGTATAGGGCGCAGGCAGTGAAAATCATGCTGAACACCGGTAAAATCGCTGATGTGCATGTGAACCGTCTTTTTTCCGAACACCTCATCCGAAAACAGTCCGACATCACGCTCGAGCGTTCCCGCAAAATATCCGAAACGGGTATCGTAGATAAAGCGCACGTCCGGGCACAGCGCCTCGCAGTCGCGCCAGTGGGCAATGGGATCGCCGCAGGAGCACGGTACATTCTCGACGCAGAGAGTTACTCCCGCCTCGCCGCAGCGATCGACCATGCGAGGCAGATAGGTCAGATTGTGCGCGAAGCAGCTGTCGCTGACGACACCGCCCCACATATGCAGCACCATCTTTTCCGCGCCTGCTGCGCACGCCGCGCGCAGACTCTCGTCGAAAAGCTCCATTGCCTCGGCATCCTTGCCCTCGGAGAGATACTGACCTATAAACTTATCCGAGTGCAGAGTGCGGAAATCCATACCGCAGTCGCCGAGGCTTCGCACTATCTCGCTCGGCTTTCGCTCCCATCCGCTGACGACCATAAATTCAAAGCCGTCGCAGCGTATCTGCCGACCGTAGATCGGAATCAGCTCCGGATCAAAATCGTTCGCCCAGCCTATGTATGCTCCAGTAGAGCAGAATATCTTCCGCATTTCTCGCCTCTCAGATGATTTGTTCCATAAAATAAAATTCGGAAGTATTATATCACAGCACGCATGTTTTTTCAATAGCGGACAAGACCGAAATTTCGCCGTACGTGTAGAACTACAATAGAAGTGTTACACCAAGAAAAAAAGAATAGCAATTGAGAGCAAAAGCTTGGTTGTAGCTTCTTAAATAATGTCAGGTTCAGACTCTTCTTCATTTTCAGGAATATAATTGGCGTAATCTACAAATTCAGAGTAATCGCCGATGTCAAAGTCATATACCAAATAACCATCGTTATACTCTGAAAATTGTGAATCGCCGGTAGGTTCATTTTTATATACAGTTACCATACCATCCGGATAATACATAATCTTGTGAGAGCCATCTTTGCCATCTGCCTTGAGAATTGTTTCACCCTCCACGGTTTTAATATCATCTGCGCTCGTTGCAAAATCAATAAGAGCTTCAGCAAGCATGCAGGTAACAGTAAAAAGATGATTATCGCTTTCGTCATTCGTACACGTGTCTGGGATGTATTGCGAAATAACAGAAATCAATTTAGAAAATGCAAAGATTTCGTCTGCATTGCTTTGACCATTTAAGAACTTTCCTTTCAACTTGCAAATCCACTCATATGATTTTTTAAGTACAGTCAAAAACTCATCCATATCAATTTCTTCGCCAAATTGATACTGTAGATCGACATTCTTCTCTCTTCTTTTTTATATTCCGCCACACCTTAGGGTGTTTGTCGACTCTAATGCTTATCTGCCGGCTTTATGGTAATTGCCTCGTTTGCAGGGATATACCATTCCGCTTTTCTGCTGATATTTCTTATCATCTGCGGTCAGTTTGTTTCCCAGCTTATGCAATTCAATATTCCTCCTGCTTCGGCTATACTGTTGATGTTCACGGCAACGATTTTTTTATCAAATATTTCTTTTGCTCTTTTTACCGCCGTTTCATCCTGTGCATCAGAGAAGACAGGCAGAAAAATATGCTTATCGGTTTCGAGAAAATTGAGATAGCTGCCCACGGCGCTTATGCCCGCGGAATCAAAATACGGAAAGTCTACAACCGAAATGCCGTGCTCTTTCAATGCCGTTTTCACCCGGTACTCATACCCGGTTTTGTATGGCGAAGCATTGCCGATCACCGTGTTTTCGTCGATAAAACGCACAACACCGTCCGCGTGTCCGGTCATATCATAACGGGACGTAAGTGACGGAATGATTATTATTTCCGCTTCAAGCAATTCTCCGAGCGCAGTCAAAAGAGTGCTTTTGGCATATCCCTGGTTTTCCGAAAACACCCTGTCGGTGATAACGGCTTTTGTTTTCGACGGTGAAAACACAACGTTTCCGCCGTCAAGATTGATATTTGAGTATGTAACAGGCAGTGTGAAATGCGGTGCAATATCGGTTTTAAAATTTGTTCTTAATTGCGGATCGTCTGCAAGATAGCTCGGCTCATAACGAAACGATATATACTTACCGCCTTTTGTTCTGACAGGCATATAATCCCTTGCCCAGATGTCCCTTGCTCCGTCAAAAAGAGTGAATTTTTCTCCGCTGTCGGACAAAACAGAGAATAGATTTTCCGCCGATAATGAGTATTTGGGATTAGTTTTCAGAAGTGATGAAAAATATAATCTCATCTTTAAATTCTCCAAATCCTTTTGATAATCTCATTATTTAGAAGTAACTACAGCAGAATAGTTGAATTTTAAAAGTTCAATGCTATCTATGTTTACTCTCTTTTCCGTAGTAAATGAGGGAGTGTCAATTCTATCGGTCAAAAGCAGAGAACATCCACAAAGAGAAAACTTTCCATGGCAATCGCAATAATCGGGTTTACTCTTGTACAAATGCAATTCCTTTGCTATGCCGTCAGGTCCAAAGCAAATTCCGTTTTCGTCTTGAATTTCCTTTATAAGAACATTGTCAGAGTAAACATTATCAGTGACCGACAAAAGCAATTGACCGCCATATACACACCATGTTCCCGGTGTTGAAAACAATGGTGCGGAAACGGCATTTTGCGCTTCGGCCTTTGTCTTTTCAGCACCATAACATATTTTCTTTCCTTTGTTATCATATTCTTCATGGTAATAAGCTTCTGTGGATATAATCGTATATTTCTTTATTCGGTTGTCAAACTTAAAAGAAATTGTCGCTCCCAACAAATTCTTGGAAACAGTAGCGGCATCTTCCTTAAAAAAATCTTGTGTAAATTTGCTCATTTCAAATTTCTCCTTTTGTTTTTTACTCTATTATACCACACTTTATAATAAGACCTAATTTTAAAATATAAAAAAACTACGCCACAAAAATCAATCCCAGACTCTTAAAATAACAACCGGACCGGTATCGGAAACAGTAGTCTCTCCGACTGTTATTTGATAGGGTTGATACGGTTCCGCAATCAATTTTTGAACAGCCTCTATTTTTGAAAGTTCCTCCACAAGCCGTGCGGCTGATATTTTTGATAAATCCATAAGTCATGACACCTTTCCTTTAATTTTACCAATTAAGACGCTTGTTGCTCCATTTAATTCGTTCTTCGGTATATTTTCTGTACCATTCGACTGATTCTTTATATTGACCTGTTTCGTTGTAATGTTCAGCGAGGTGACACATAGCGGCGTCATTGCCTTGTGCAGCCGCTTTTTCATACCAAAAAATTGCCTCTTGTATGTCCTTTTCAAATTCATTGCCGTTATAATAGTAAAAACCCAAAAGCTGCTGTGCGTCGGGGTTTCCGCTTAGGGCAGTATTGATAATATTATCAATACTCATCTGTTCTCACTTAACATCTAACACCTCATCGATTTTTTCTGAAAATTCCTCGTCCTCCAGAAATTTCCGAAAAGCCTCTCTTTCTTCTCTATCAATATCGCCGGGATTGTTCCATATATCGTATGTTACATCATTGACTGCTGTTATATACCATTTTATAGCACGTTGGTAATTTTTACGTATTCCCACACCCTCGTGATAGCAACATGCCAGCATATATGCAGCATCGGTAAAACCCTGCTTTGCGGATTTTTTAAAAAGCTGAAAAGCGTTTGCCGCAGCATCGGGATGCTTACTTTTAAAATACAATGAACCAAGCTTATACTGTGCCTTTTTGTCTTTACTTTTTCTGCTTTGCTCCATAAATCCAAAATTCTTTCAAATTTCAAATCATATGAAACCTTCATTTTTGCTCCTTTATTATACTGCTTTACGGCTTGCTTTTCAACACCTTGAGTATTTGTGTATCGTCTTTTAGTTTCATTTTTATTGCCAATGCGGAATAAGCGCTTTTTGGCTCTTTAGGATTATTTACACCAGATTCGATTTCCTCAATCGTAACAGGCTTTTTAAAATCGCGACGGATTGCGCCGATTGACAAAGCATATAAACAATTATCCTCAACGCCCCAGCCGTCACGCACAGTAAAATAGTATCTTCCGTTTCCGCTGCTGAAAAGCATTTCATATGAGAACCAATAGAAACTTCTGTCGGTTTTATCTTATTCTTTTCCGACCACTCCGAAACAAGCTCCGGGTGTACTTCTGTTAAACTGTTATTCATAGCCAAACCGGGGCCTCCTTGTGCTTAGAGTATATGAAGTTTTAGCTTTATCTTGTAGTTTGCGAATATCCGTATAAATAGAAAAAACCCTTTGAGAAAAGAATTTCTCCTCTCTCAAAGGGCAAGTTGGCAAACTGGAATTTCTATTTGTGTTGCCATGTCATTACATAATCTTTTTCTCCGGTAGCCT
>CAUHFD010000216.1 GCA_959605275.1 uncultured Eubacteriales bacterium
AACTTTTGGAGTTATACGGGTATTATTTTTAAAATAAGATTGTGCTAGTCAATAGAAGATAATATTGTTTACAATCAAATGAACATGATATATAATAAAAATAAAGAAACAAAAAATGTATTATGCAATTTGACGGATAATTGATTTTATCAATGTGTTGATGCTTGTTGCGTTGGGGGCATTTTACAGATATTGTTTTTACAAAGCCTATCGTTCTTTTGGCAAGATGCATTTTCGGTCAAACAGTATGCTATCATTTATGTTTAGCGCTTCCATTCTCATTTAACTTTACAATACCAAAAAGAAATTTAGGAGGTTTATTATGAAAAAGATTAGACTTTTCTCTGCTTTTCTTGCAGCGCTGATGGCGCTTACCGTAGCCGCTTGCTCTCAGAACCCCGATAACCCGGGTGGCAATTCTTCCGCAGATTCCACTACAGATCCGTTTGGCAAGTATGAATCCCCTATTACCGTTACTACTATGATGCTGGAAGACAACATCAGAAATGTTCCGGAAGGTATGACAACCAAAGACAATCCATGGATAAGCCTATTTGCAGAATATGGAATTAATGTGGAGTACAAAATTTCCGGTTCCCAGGAAGAACTGAATACGAAACTAAATATGGCAATTGCCACCAACGATTTGCCGGACATTATGAATGCATCGGCGCAGCAGTTTAAGGATATGGCAGAGGCCGACTATCTTGCAGATTTGACAAGCATTTATCCAGACTACATATCTCCAGAAGCCAAAGCAATGTTTGAGCAGGATGGAGGGCTTATGGCTAAAAATGGACTGATTAACGAAAAAATGCTTGGATTGGTTCAGCCTCAAGGATATGAGGATTTTGTTGCCGTTGCTGCTATCCGGTCAGATTGGATGAAATCTGCCGGATTGGAGGAACCAAAAAAACTGTCGGATATCTGGCAGATTGCAAAAACCTTTAAGGACAAGAAAATGGACGGAACAGCTACTATCGCTATTGGAATGACCAAAAATGTACTGGATTTGCTTACGCCTACAATAGGGCTGCTTAACGGTTATCATGCGTATAGCAACATTTGGATCGACAAAAACGGAAGCTTGGAGAATTCATCTATACAGCCGGAAATGAAGGCAGCACTGGGAAAATTGGCAGAGTACTATAAGCAGGGGCTGATTGATCCTGAGTTTGGAAACAAGGATACCACAAAGTTAATGGAGGATGCCATTTCCGGCAAGTCCGGTGTAGTTATTTCACATTTCTGCGCACCGTTTGATACAATGAACGGCGTAAAAAATGGTCAGGAATGGGCGTATTACCGTATTCCATCTGATGATGATCAGGTAGTAAAGGCACAGGAAAGCATTGGTTTTTCCAGCGCTATCTGCTATAGCAAAAAAGGAAAGAATCCTGAAGCGATGATTAAAATGTTCAATATATTCACTAAATACGTTAAGGATGATCCTGCAAAATACAATGACAATGCAATCCGGAATTTTGCCTACCCGACACAAACAGCTTCCATTAGCGGAAACAATAGTATTCACAAGGAATATCTTTCCTTCCTCGAAACCGGAAAGAAGCCGGATAGCGTTACAGATGGATATGACAGCACAGTAGAGGCCGCAGAAAAATATCGTAAGAACAAGGATATTGAAGGTTATACCATGTGGGCTGTATTTGGACCGGAAGGCACACAGAATGTCGTCGATTATGCAATTGCAAATGATGGTTACATATTAAATAAATTTACCGGTGCGCCGACAGAGAGTATGCAGAAGTATAGCGCCAATCTGAAAACGATGGAAGAACAAATGGTGACTTATATTATTAAGGGCACTAAACCACTTAGCTATTTTGATGAATTTGTCGCTTCGTGGAAGAAAAACGGCGGTGATGAAATCACGAAAGAGGTAAATGATTGGTATAAAAACAACAAATAGCTAAAAAGACTTTCACAAATAAAATATCGTTTTTTACAGTCTCTTTGTTTCCGTTTCAATGTCTATGGGTACGAATGAACTGATACTAAAATCTAATGAAATACTTTCATTCTTTCCGGCCTGAATTGCGCCAGAAAGCGTTATCTTCCTTGCTGGGCGTCAGCCCAGCGGCGTCGTCTGCCTTTTCTGACACAATTCATCCTTGGAAATCGATGAAAGCTTTCAATTAGATTTTAGTATGAAAATGATATGCAGAATCAAACGGGCAGGAGATCAATAGAATATCTCTTGCCCGTTTGCAACAGGAAGGGTGTTTTTCATGAATCCGACAGCAAAAATAAACAAGGGTTCAGACGGTTCACGCAAAGCTGCTAAAATAGCAAAGCTAAAATTACAGCTTCCTCTGCACCTGATGCTCTTGCCGGGTCTGATTATTGTTTTGATATATAATTATATTCCTATGGGCGGGCTTGCTATGGCGTTTCAAAACTATAAACCGGCGCTGGGCTTTTTTAAATCCAAATGGGTGGGATGGGAAAACTTTAAGATGCTTTTTTCTTTTCCGGATTTTTCTAAGATTATCTACAACACTATTTTTATTGCTATTGCAAAACTAATTTTGGGATTAATCATTCCCATTATTTTTGCTTTTCTTATAAACGAAGTGAAAAATCGGTATTTCGTCAAAACAGTGCAGACATTGGCGTATCTTCCGAATTTTTTGTCTTGGGTTATTTTGGGAGGGATTTTTGCCAATATTCTGTCTCCGTCAACCGGCATTGTAAACAAATTCTTGGAGCTGATTGGACTGGAGCCGCAGTATTTTTTGGGTAATAATGCGTTATTCCCATGGACTTTAATCATTACTGATGTTTGGAAAAATTTCGGATATGGTTCTATTGTTTATCTGGCTGCACTCACCGGGATTGACTCTTCACTTTATGAAGCAGCGGCAATTGATGGTGCGGGGAAATTCCGTCAAACCTTAGCTGTCACATTACCGGGCATAGCGCCGATTGTATTTGTTATGGCTATTTTATCGCTTGGCAATATTCTAAACGCCGGCTTTGACCAGGTGTTTAATATGTATAGCCCGCAAGTATATGAATCAGGAGATATTTTAGACACCTTTATCTATCGGTTGGGATTAGAGCAGGCACAGTTCAGCTTATCCACAGCGGTCGGTTTATTCAAGTCGATTATTTCCTTTGTCTTGATTTCCTTTTCTTATTTCATGGCACATAAATACGGAGATTATCGTATTTTCTGATTAGCAGTAATTTTTCATCATTACTATCAAGAAAAGGAGGAAGAAGATATACAGCCTATCGATCGTTAGTGATCTACATATCGCTTGTATATCCTCAAATATATGATTGAAAAATCAAAAGGGTACAAAGCCTTTACCCTGCTTAATTATATAATATTATCTGTTTTAGCGCTTCTTTGCTTTTTACCATTGCTGAATGTGTTGGCAATTTCTTTTTCGGATCGCTCAGCTACTGCTGCCGGAGCGGTTACCTTTTGGCCTGTGAATTTTACGACAGCTGCCTACCAATACGTTTTACAAGACCATCTCTTTTTATCATCTCTGCTCATCAGCGTGTTTCGCGTTTTTTTGGGAGGTGCCGCCAACCTTATATTGACCTTACTTTGTGCATATCCATTGTCCAAGGAAGATGGACAGTTCAAAGCAAGAATAGTATATGTTTGGATTTTCTTATTTGCCAATCTTTTTAACGGAGGATTGATCCCTACTTATATCATAGTCAGTAAAACGGGATTGATCGATCATATATTGGCTCTGATTATTCCCGGAGCCGTTCCGGTTTTTCATGTTATTTTAGTCCTGAATTTTTTTCGCGGCATTCCAAAGGAATTGGAAGAAGCGGCGGTTATGGATGGTGCCGGTCATTTTAAAATTTTGTTTAAAGTGTATGTTCCGCTCTCTAAGGCTTCCATTGCAACGGTTACTTTGTTTTCGGTCGTCAATCACTGGAACTCTTGGTTTGACGGGATGATTTATATTAACAATACTGCCAAACAGCCTCTTGCAACATTTTTGCACAACAAAGTGGTGCAGTCTGGTTTGGATATGATGATTAATACCAATGACATTGATACCCTTAAACAATTAATGACTATCTCAGATCAAACCACGAAAGCAGCACAAATCTTTTTGGGAATGCTGCCCATCCTATGCGTGTATCCTTTTCTGCAAAAGTACTTTACAAAGGGCGTTATTGTAGGCAGTGTCAAAGGATAAATCATACCAAGCACTGATAAAAACAGGGTTGTACCATGAAGCATGTGTAAAGGCAACCGACCTATTCATTGTCCAAAAACATATTTTTCAAAGCAACACTTGACTTCATAGTTTAAAGCAGTGTTTCGCATCAGTAAATTAGCCAAGAAAGCAGGGTGTATCGACACCATGGAAAAATTAAATTTCAACGAATGCAAAATCAGAGGAGAATTGTCCTATCGAATTATTAAAAATTATGCCCGTCTTGAGGCAAAAGAATATCGTGCCGAGCA
>CAUHFD010000217.1 GCA_959605275.1 uncultured Eubacteriales bacterium
CTGCCGGTGGCAGCAAACGCAAGCGTTGCGAAGACCGCCGAAACAGGGAGAGATGGCGGCGAAGACGACAGCGCGATGATGCTTCAAGGAGTGCGGTCGTTGGTTCGAGCCCAACACGGGGGAGCCATGTTTAGCAAATCCGAACTTTTTTCTGGTTGGAGATGGGTTCGGATTTGTTGTCTGTTTTGAGTGATTATTTGCATGTGAACCAAGGGATTGTTCTGAAAGATTGTATGAAAATAATCAGAGTCTAAATTCCATAACAGAGATAGGCCTGTGCTATGAAGCAGGGAAAACGATGGTAAATATCTCTACCGAATCAGCAGATTTGCAATATCATGAAATACAAAAATCTATTTTGTACTCGTGCTTGCACAAGTATTTTGGTGCGAACATGGACGCACCAAAATGTGCCGACAGAGTTGACAGTAGAACAAAAAATGATGAAAATATAAAAAGAAGAGAAAATAGTATTGACATTTTGTGTAAGATGGTATATACTTAAAGAACATTAACGATAATGAACGGAGTTAATGTATTAATAAATTTCCAGGATGTTTTTTATAGTTTTGCATTAACGTTAATGTAAAATAATTGTGTAATAAGTGAGGTGAAAACTAAATATTTTTATTCAGTCTGTTTTGTGCAAAATGTTACTTGACTTTCTGATTAAAAGGTAATACACTAAAAATACATTAACGATAATGAAAAACAAATATACTTTGTTGAACGAGCTTTATAAAGTCAGAAAAGGAAAAATATAACAATATTACAAAATCGCATGATATCTATGTGATTGAAACTGACTTATTTCAGTTTAACGAAGTATACATGTCTGCTCTGCTTGATTCGGGTCATATTTGAGTAGTGACATGGTGAAACATACAAATTAATTTGTTGGAACAAAGGAGTGAAAGTCAATGAAGGGTTTTCGTAAGGGCATTTCTGCTTTTGTGGCAATTTCTTTGGCAATCGGAAGCTTGGCACCGGCTTTGTCTTTAAAAGCGGGTGCGGCAATTGATGGTGTAGATCCGAGTATTGATCCGACCGTGAATAAATCTGATAAGCTTCCCACAGACTATGATCAGGCAATGGCACATGACGGAATGCCAAACGGTATGTTTGTAATCGGTGATATCGGTTCTAGTTCTTACGGCGTAGCAACTGGAGCAGACGGTAGAGTTTATTATGCGGATTATTCCGGTATAATTCGTGTGAAAAGCCCGGATAAATTAGGATATGTTTCTCTCTTATCAAAAGAGGAACAAATGAATACCGGTATTTCCAATTTGTACGCAATTGCAATTAATGGAGAGGGTAATATTGTTTATGGACAGGATGGAGAAAATTCTGGCGGTTGTGTGGGAATTTACAATGTAACTACAAAAACAAAAGCCACGATTATTCCGTCTCTTACCAGACCGAGGCAAATTACTTTAGATAGTGATGGAAATGTATATGTCGCTTGTGAAGATGGTGCAATTAAAAAGTGGGAAAAAAGCACAGGTACAGTTTCGCCGGTAACATCGAATTTATTTGGTGCACAGGGTATTGCAGTTTTGCCGGATGGAACTATCTATGTATTATGTTACAGTAGACACAGCGATTCACCATTGATAGGGGTGTCTTACAGCGGTGGAAAACTGTATCAGATTAACAATGGAAAAGCCAACGCGGTTTTCGGCGGAGATACGCAGTATGTTTGGCGTGCGCGAGGACTGACTGTTGACGAACATGGATATTTATATGTCAGTGGTGAGTCAAACGCATGGGATAATGGAAACTCTTCTTTATTCGCTCGTTTCAATCCCGGACAACGAACATTAAATAGCGTGTTTAATGGACTGGATTTTTCAACCTTTAACGCATATGGAGAAGACGGTCGTTTTTACATGCCGCTTGCCAGAGATCAGAAATTGTTAGCTTATTCCGAAAAAGCAGAAGCGGAATTTGAAGAACAAACATGGACTGACGTCAGAAATGCCAGAGTGTCTACATACGGCGGTTCTTATGTAGCAGCTTCCGATTCCAATCTGACATTAAATATTGATGATCTTACCTTGACAGGAAAGGTAACCGTGAAAAGCGGTTCCGATAAAGTTTGCGGTTGGGTTAAGGTTCCCGGAGCTTCCCTACAAAATGTTAGTAAAGACATGATTCCACATCCGGAGGAATCTCCGATGCCCGGCATGTATGCATTACCTGAGGTAACGGCGACTGCAACGGAAGGAACAGTTGCTACATCAGTAATTCCTTTGCGAGAGCACAAGCGTGCTCGTTGGCCGTTACAGGATTTATATCATGCTGCTGCAGATTTCAGTGAAGGAATAGATTCTTATCTCGTTTATTTTGAATGGACGCCCTATGATCTAGATACTTATACGCCGCCGGCAGATAAAGTGTACGATGACTTCTTACAACCGGATATGACACCGGCAGATCCGCCTGTCATTGATGCTGAGGAAGATGAAAACGGTTTTGATTTTTCTAACTCAGATGCAGAAGTTACAAAAGCAGGCGATGTTCATATTATTAATTTTAATGCAGCGAACGCATATACCATGTGTACTGGAACGAATGTTGCGTTTAAATTCCGTTTTACCGATGCTAATTATGATTGGGTTGGTTTTGCTTTTGACAACACCGGCGTAGCAGGTTTGGGTAATGGAAACGGAATACGCGGCATATTGGGTAAAAACAGTTATAGTTCTACTGTTCGTGTAGTTGAAACCGCCGAAGGAAAAGGCTGGGATGCTGTGGCGGGAACTCAGCAGTTAGCGGACGGACCGATTGTTCCGGATGATGAAAACGCTAATGGTGGTCAAGGATTTGCAGACGGAAATTGGCATACATTTGTTTTAAGCGGTGCCACCGGCACATGGTCTTTGAAAGTTGACGGACACGAAGTGTTTAAAAGCAAATATGCTAATTGTGATGCTGATTTGACCAGAATGTTGCCGGGCGAAGGAAAAACTTTCCTAACGCTATATTCTTCCAGCAATATGGGCAGCGTGGAAATTGAAGAAATCGTAGCGAATGAGCTGGAAAACAAACTGGACTTTTCCGAATCCGAAGCAACAATTACCGGAGCCGACGATATTACTATTATTGACTTTAATGGTAAAAATGCTTTTGCTCAGACGGCGATGAATGGATTGGAATTTCAATTCCGCTGGGCAGACGCAAGCAGTTTTGACTGGATGGGTCTGGCGCTCAGCAACAGCGGCGTTCACGGATTAGGTGACGGCGAAGGCGTAAGAGCGATTATATGGAAACCGGTTCCTAATATGACTGCTCGTGTAATAGACAGCAATAACGGAAAAGGCTGGGATGCCGTAGCCGCCACTCAAACACTGATTGACGGTCCTGTGGCTGGAGATTCTGCGCCGGAAGGCTACAGCTTTAATGATGGAAAGTGGCATACTCTGAAGATTGAAAAAACAGGCAAAACATGGAGCATTAAAGTTGACGGCTATGAGATCATAAAAAATCGTTATGAGGGTTGTGACGCTGACCTAGATAGCCTGATGGGCGCAAATAATGCAACATTAACATTGTATACCGCCAGCGGTTTGGGCAAAGTAGAGATTCGTCAGTCAGCAGGTGCCGGTCGGCAGAAACTTGAGACGAAAATTACATCAGCTGAAACTCTTTGGAATTCAAAAACGATTGGAAATCGTCCGGGACAGGTGCCAAAGACTGAGTATGACGCATTGAAAGCGGCGATTGATTCTGCAAAGGCAATCGTTGCAAAGGCAAACGCAACCACTGAAGAGATCAACAATGAAATTGAGGCTTTGCAAACAGCAGTATACAATTTTACGGTAGCTATTGTCCCTCCGACGAATTTTACAGAATTGAATGCAAAAATTGTCGAAGCAAAGGCGTTGAAAGAGAAAACGGGTGTCGGTACCGATATCGGCAAAGCCCCACAGTCGGCGCATGATGCATTCCAGACAGCAATCTCGGCTGCTGAAACAGTTGCCGGAACAACAGATGCATTACAAGCTGAGGTTAATGATGCGCTGGTGGCACTGGAAGCAGCTATGAAAAGTTTTATCTCTAAAATTGTTTTAGCAACAGATACTTTGGTATTTGATTTTGTCGGTGACAAAGGAACCGGATTTGATGTTCCGGGTACAGCAAATAAAAACGGTGAAGAAACAAATATTAATTTGCCGGCGACCGGTAGTGTGGCATATACAGAGGTAACAGGAACAAACCTGGAGTTCTCCTTTAAAATAGCTCCTACAGAAACTTTTGAATGGCTCGGAATAAACTTGTCCAACAGCGGGATGTCGATGCTGGGCAGCGGAAACGGATTATCCACTTTGTTCTGGAAAGCACAAGGATCTGTAACCTCTCGTGTAGTGGAAGAACAGCCGGGAAAAGGCTG
>CAUHFD010000218.1 GCA_959605275.1 uncultured Eubacteriales bacterium
CTCCATTAAAAAGGGCTATAACTTATAGTTTTGCGACCGTCTGACATCACAATATATATGATGAATGACTACGCCGTTTGTCTAATGGAATCAGTATTATTTTTACCATTATTTCAGATGGGATGAAAATAAGCGGAGGTAAAGACAATTGAAAAAAGTAACCATCATTGTACCATGTTATAACGAGCAGGAATCACTCCCCATTTTTTATCAAGAGGCAGTCTCTGTGATAAAGAAAACGGGCTATGATTATGAATTTCTTTTTGTGAATGACGGATCTAAGGATGGAACACTCACTATCCTCAGAGAGCTTGCAGCACAAGACGAACATATTACCTATCTTTCCTTTTCCCGCAATTTCGGAAAAGAAGCTGCAATGTTTGCCGGATTCTGCAATGCTTCCGGTGATTATGTAGCGGTAATGGATGCAGACATGCAGGATCCGCCGGCACTGCTTCCTCAAATGCTGGAAATTTTGGAAAGCGGAGAATATGACAGCGTCGCGACCCGCAGAGAGAACAGAGAGGGAGAGCCGCCGATTCGTTCTTTTTTCGCCAGGATGTTTTATCGGATTATTAATAAAATCTCTGATGCGGACATTGTAGACGGCGCAAGAGATTTCCGGCTGATGAAGAGGGAAATGGTGGACGCAATCGTGGAGATGGGAGAAAACAATCGGTTTTCCAAGGGCATCTTTGGCTGGATCGGCTTCCGTACTTATTGGCTGCCCTACAAAAACGTTGAGCGAATCGCCGGAGAAACAAAATGGAGTTTTTGGAAATTGTTTAAATATTCGATAGACGGCATCGTGAATTTTTCTCAGGTTCCGCTGTCCATCGCATCGATCGGCGGTATTATTTTAACACTGGTAGCATTTATTATGGTCGTTGTTGTTGCGATCAGAAAACTTATTTTCGGGGATCCGGTTGACGGATGGGCATCTCTTGTTTGCATTATCACATTTATTGGTGGAATTGAACTGTTTTGCATGGGAATCATCGGTCAGTACATCGCCAAAATTTATCTGGAAACAAAGCGACGTCCCCACTATATTGTCCTGGAAACCAACAAAAAGGACATTCAGCGGATACGGTAACGGTATATGCTGAATAAAACCCGCAGTTGCTATCAATAGATAGCAACTGCGGGTTCTTCTTGTGTTTACGGTAATTCATGGGGATCGGATCGGTCAGTTAATCCTAACAGATCATCAGCGGAAGTATTCAAAACCTGCGCAAGTGCTTTTAATTCAATATCAGTAATAAACCTTTGTCCGCTTTCCATCCGCTGAATCGCGTTTTTATCAACATCCAGCCCTAACAACTGCAGTTTATCTGCCAATCCTTTTTGGGACGTCTTTGGAACAAGACTTTTTCTCAGATGGAATATCCTTTTTCCACTGATATTCAGCGATCCATCTGAATTTTTATTTTTATACATATAATACATCCTTTAAAAGACATTTACTGCTTGATTTAATCATTATTATATGGTATAATCAAAGAAAAATGACATTTAGTGAATGTCATAAAAGGATGCATAAATATGGAACTCTATAAAGAAATTCTTGCTAAAATATTGGCTGATGAAGAAATACAAATCACTTTTCCAAACTTGAAAACAAATCCAACTGAAATTGTAGACTCCGAAAGCTATCGATTGCAAAAAATAAAGGCTGTTATCAATGATGATAATCTTACTGATAGCGAATGTTTTATGAAAATCGAAGAAATTATTTGTATACTTGAATCATTGGGTATTAGCAGTGGTACTCGACATGATTTCGGATAGGCAGACGAAATACCAAAAAGAAAATCCCCTTCCTTTTTAACGGTTTTCATTAAAAAGGAAGGGGATTTTCACATCAATATTCGTTCTTGACGGCTTATTCTATTTCTCGCTAAAAAATTTTTTTAAAAAACACTACTATTTCGTACCGAAAATACGGTCTCCGGCATCGCCTAATCCCGGCACGATATATCCGTGCTCGTTAAGTTTTTCATCCAGCGATGCGCAGTAAATATCCACATCGGGATGGGCGGCGGTCAGTGCAGCCAGTCCCTCCGGCGCGGCAATGATACACATAAATTTCAGATGTTTCACACCCTTTGCCTTGAGCATAGTGATCGCATCAATCGCAGAGCCGCCTGTTGCCAGCATCGGATCAACGACTATAACCTCTCGTCGAGTAACATCTACCGGCAGCTTGCAGTAATATTCCACCGGCTTGAGCGTTTCGGGATCACGATATAAACCAATATGTCCGATCTTCGCAGCGGGAACTAACTCCAGCACACCATCCATCATGCCCAGTCCGGCACGCAAAATCGGTACAAAAGCCAGCTTTCTCCCCGAAATCACTTTTGTTTTTGCAACCGCTACCGGCGTTTCGATCTCCACCTCCACCAAAGGCAGATCCCGTGTTGCCTCGTAGCACATCAGCATTGCGATTTCGGATACTAACTCCCGAAATTCTTTTGCTCCGGTGTTTTTATCTCTCAGCAGTGATATTTTGTGTTGAATCAGCGGATGATCCATAATAAATGGTTTCATAACGTGTTCCTCCATGTATTTTATTTATTATTATTTTCGTTCCAATGCCATAACTTTGTCGACCCGTCTTTGATGCCTTCCGCCCTCAAATTCGGTATTCAAAAACACCTCTACCAGCTCGCAAGCTGATCCGGGACCGATCGTTCTGCCGCCCAGACAAATCACATTTGCATCGTTGTGCAATCTGGTATATTTCGCAGAAAAATAATCGTTGCAAAGCGCCGCGCGAATTCCTTTTATCTTGTTTGCCGCCATCGAAATACCGATTCCGGTCCCGCAGATTAAAATTCCTTTTTCACAACTGTGATCCAGAATTTTTCCGCAGACCGCCTGCGCAATATCAGGATAGTCGCACGACTCCTCCGAGTAACATCCGAAATCCTCAAATGCAACTCCTTTTTCCTTTAAATACGCCATGATTTCCTGCTTTAACGCATATCCGCCATGGTCGCTTCCGATTGCTATCATTCTGATTTTTCAACCTCTTTCTGATTTTATCTGCATTCTGCTCATTTCATAGCCTTATTCTGCTGTTGCCGGGCAAGCCGTTCGGCACGTTCCCGTTCTGCCTGCGGTAACCGCAGGTATTCCGGCGCCAGCTCCTGCGCCGTTACCGGCTTGGCAGATGCGAAAGCCGCCCGCGCCACCCCTGAAGCTCTCTGAAGCCGATTTCCGAGCGGAGCCAGTCGGATATCCGCCTGGTTTTCCCGCAGCGCCGCATCACACAGCTCGGCGCCGTCTCCGCAAAGCCAGACCGGTTCTTTCCGATCTGCCAATTCTTCCGAAAGCGCCGCCACCGATATTGCCCGGTCAGCGCAAAGACGGTTCACGCCGTTAGGGGTAAGCTCAAAAAAAGCCTGATAGACCTGTCCGCATCTCGCGTCCATCACCGGACAGGCAACTCCGGTAAAGCCCATCAAGTTGTATGCCAGCGCCTCCAAGGTCGAAACCGGATAACAGGGCTTGTCCAATGCAAACGCCATGCCCTTTACCGCTGCCATTCCGATCCGTAGTCCGGTGAAAGAGCCGGGTCCTGCCGAAACCGCAAAGCCGTCCAGATCGGTTACTGCTATTTTAGCATTGTCCAACAAGCCTCTGCACACCGGCATCAGTGTTTGGGAATGCGTTAATTTTGTGTTGATCGTCGTTTCCGCCAATATCTGCTCCTCGGTACAAATTGCCGCCGCGGCAACTTTCGCCGAAGTATCAATCGCTAATAGTTTCAAAATCGGTTGCCTCCGATGATCTGTATTTTCCGTTCGCTCTCGGACAACGGCGTAATATTGACATAAATGGTTTGCTCCGGCAAAGAATCTGTAATATTCTCGCTCCATTCTACTGCGAGTATAGATTCTCCTTCATCCAGATAATCATAGTATCCGGTGGTGAACAGATCCTCCGGCGAGCCCACCCGATACATGTCAAAATGATACAGTGCCGGATTTCCCCGGTATTCGTTCACGATTGCATATGTCGGGCTGGACACTTCGCCGCTGACGCCGAGACCTTTTGCCAACCCCCGCACAAAAGCAGTTTTGCCCGCCCCCATGCCGCCGGTAAACGCAATGACGTCTCCGCGCTTTAATTCTTTTGCAAACTCGGAAGCAAGCTGTTCGGTTTCCTGAACCGAGCGCGTCCGATATTCCCGCATACTGCTTCCGCCTTTCTGCTTCGATCAAATGATTTTAGACCTATTTTTATTATTATACCGTTTTTTTCTTGCTATTTCAAGTATTTCACCTGTATTTGAAAAAAGTTTATGTAGGTGGTACAATGATGTGTGACAAAAAAGAAATAAAAAGGTAGCGAATAGG
>CAUHFD010000219.1 GCA_959605275.1 uncultured Eubacteriales bacterium
ATTACGGAAAGAGGGCTGGATATATCGAATTCAGGGCGGCGGTACTTTTGTGGGAAACAATCCCTCTGCTGACAACGCGCAAACCGCACTTCCTTTTATTCCTTTTATCATCAGTGATAATAATCCGACGACTCGTTGTTTAGAAATCATAAACGGTGCCGAAGATTATCTCAAAACCAAGTCCTGTTATGTGACGGTGCATTCACCTAACGGAGATTTATCGAAAGAGAATGAGATCATTCAATCATTGTTCGATAAAGGAATTAAATCAATGATTATTCTGCCCTTTCAAAGCGATATCAACAACTGTTTTTATTTTAATTTGATACGGCAAAATATCAACCTAGTCTTTGTTGATTTAATTCCTAACGGATTAACCGGGAATTTAGTCTGCTCCAACAATGTGCTGGGCGGATACCTCATCACCGAACATTTGATCCAGCAAGGATATCGCCGAATCGGGGTCGTTTCCGGATCGGTCATTTCCGCCCCCTCCGCCAAAGACAGAATTACAGGATACCGTTTTGCCTTGGAAAGTGCAGGTCTCCCGGTAGATGAAAAATATATCCGAATAGAAAGCACCGTCAACACCCGAAAAGATCTCAACGAAGCCATCCCACGAATTTTGGATTATTTCTTTTCTTTACCGGATCCGCCCGACGCTTTGTTCGGTGTTAACGACCTTACTGCCGTAGATTTGTATAATGCGTTGAATAACCGTGGTATTCATGTACCGACCGATATCGCACTTTCCGGTTTTGATAATCTGGCTGCTTCCATTGACAACCCAATTCCGATCACAACAGTGGAACAAAATTATTACGATATCGGATATAATGCCGCGAAAATATGCTATGAGTCCTCTGATTTTAACAAGCAAACGTTTACTCACTGCATTTTACCGGTTAAACTAATCAAACGGCAATCCACCTTCAAAAAACAATTTTAATACTTTAAACGATAGTCTATCCCGCCTAAATAATGCATGTGTAACTTTTTCGGTGTATGATCAGATGCCTCTCCTGAAATTTTTTTACCCCAATGGCGAATAATCAAAAATCAAAAAGAAAGTGGAACATCTGTTATGGGCAACAAAACAAAACCCTTTCTCGGCAGTTGGATTTGTGCAGAAGAATTTTCAAAGCTACCGCCGATCCCGCTGTTTCATCGAGATGGACAACCATTGTCTAATTATCAGCACCAAGAAACTTTAAAAAATTACCATACTTGGTTCCGAAAGAGCTTTTACTTAATTAAAACGTCAGAATCAGTTTATCATATTCGTATAACAGCAGATGATTATTACAAATTGTATATAAATGGTTCTTTTGTCGGACAAGGTCCGGCACCAGGATACTATTTTGCTTATTACTACAACGAATATGATATTTCCCCTTACCTGACTGATGGTGAAAACAGCATTGAAGTACACACTTACTATCAGGGACTGGTTAACCGTGTATGGAACAGCGGCGATTATCGTCAGGGAATGATTGCAGACATTTTGGAAAGCGGCAGCATATTGCTGTCCTCCGGTACTGATTGGGAATACACCGTAGATCATGCTTACTCCGGAACACGCACCGCCGGATATCAAACACAGTATTTAGAGGACTATGACAGCCGTATTAAGCTTAGTGAATGGAAAACCGCATCAGAAAAAGTGGTTGATTACACCTTCTGCTCCGCTCCGGTCACTCCGGTTTCCGTTTATACACAACAGCCGCTGTCAAAAAAAGAAACAGACGATTGTCTGCTGTACGATTTCGGCACCGAGCTCACCGGCGGATTGACCATTGAAGCAACCGGAAAAAGCGGCGACAAAATACGAATTCTCTGCGGAGAAGAACTGTTGCCGGACGGACATGTTCGATATCAAATGCGCTGTAATTGCAACTACGATGAGTGCTGGACTTTGGATGATGGTAAAAACAAACTGGAACAGTATGACTACAAGGCATTTCGGTACGTCGAATTAATACCGGATGCGGGCGTTTCCCTTCAATCTGTCAGCGCAGCAGTTCGCCACTATCCTTTCCCCGCTGACGCCGCTTCGGTTTGTTCTTCCGATTCCGTACTCAATACAGTATTTCAAATATGCAAAAATGGCGTAAAATACGGCAGCCAAGAAGTATTTGTTGATTGTCCCTCCCGTGAAAAAGGGCAATATACCGGCGATATGACCATTACCGGTGCGTCACATCTCCTATTGACCGGAGACCCTTCTCTGCTCAAAAAAGCGATCGAAAATCAGGTGCAGTCTCTACAATTCACTCCTGGCATGCTGGCGGTCGCTCCCGGTTCTTTTATGCAGGAAATTGCGGATTATTCGCTCCAGTTTCCATTGTCTGTTTGGCGTTATTATCTTTATACGGGAGATTGCGTTTTTTTAAAAACAATGGTTGAACCATGCCGATCTCTCTTATCCTATTTCGCAGCATTCAAGCGACCGGACGGACTTTTGGAAAAAGTAGACGAAAAGTGGAATCTGGTTGACTGGCCCGGAAACTTACGTGACAACTATGATTTTTCTCTGACAATACCGATTGGAGACGGTTGTCACAATGTAATCAATGCGTTTTATGTAGGTTGTGTCCAAACGGTGGAACAGATTTATTCGGAGCTCAGTTTAGACTTTGAACCGGAAGCAGAAAAGTTAAAACAAGCTTATAACCGCTGCTTTTTCCGCCCTGAATCAGGAATATACGTAGACAGCGAGCACAGCAGTCACGCTTCTTTGCATTCCAATTGCCTGCCCGCCTTTTTTGGGTTAGTTCCAAAGGGAAGTGAAGGTACTGTCGCCCAGATTTTGCTGCAAAAAGGATTATGCTGCGGCGTTTACATGGCTTATTTTTTGCTGAAAGGATTGGCAAGGCTTGGCGAATATGATGCCGTATACCGGTTGCTGACCGATCAAGGCAAGAATTCCTGGTACAATATGGTGCGTGAAGGTGGCACAACCTGCTTTGAAGCATGGGGAAAAGATCAAAAGGTTAATACCAGCTTATGCCATCCTTGGGCGAGCGCTCCGATTACGGTACTGATTGAAGATCTGGCTGGCTTATATCCAAAATCACCCGGGGAAGAATGGGACTTTTTCCCCAGACTTCCGAAGACCTTGGAACAGTTTTCTCTTTCTGTTCCTTTTCCGGATGAGATATTACAGCTTCATTATTCCAACGGAGATTTTACAGTTTCGCATCATAAAAAATCTAACACAAATGAAGATTCTGAAAAAAGCCGTTTATGACAACATTGATAACTGTTTTCAAGCGTTCGGAGCAAATTGACCGTTAATGCAATCAAAGGTTATAAACGAAAAAATTACCGCTCTGCAAAATAAATACGGTAAGGGGCAGCTATTAAGCTGCCCCTTACCGTATTTATTTTAAGCATGTCTGAAAAAAATGCTTATCGGATAACACCTGCCGAACTCATCAATTTTTTTGTTTTCGATAAGCAGCTGGAGTGATTCCCGTTTCTTGACGAAACGCACGAATAAAATTATTCACATCATGAAAGCCGCATCTTACTGCAACATCTCCTACCGGCACATCGGATGTCAGCAGCAACCGTCTGGCATTCGATAGCCTGCTTAATACAATATAACGTTTCGGGCTATAACCTGTCCATTTCCGGAACTCATGGGACAGATGAGACGGACTGATAAAAAAGCGTTGTGCCAGATTCTCCAAAGAAAGCGGTTCGGCAAAATGCAGATCAATATATTTCTGTGCCTGAGAAACGGCTGCCGGCGGACTGCCGGAAAGAGACGGAAATTGCTCAGGGCATTGGCGTCGGCATAAAATCAGCAACAAAGTCAGCAGACAAGACTGACGTTCCTGATGAAACGGACCGGGATTCTGAAACTCGTTTATCATACTTTGCAACAAAGCATTTGCTTCTTCCGCACATGGCAGCAAGCCAAAGCAATGCCGAAATTTTCCGGTTCGATTAATAAAAACCGAACGCAATTGCGGATCCGAAACGCAATGTTCTAATTGAAGCGGCGTCAGCTGAATAAAGAAACGCCGGTAAGGATATTCCAGAATCACAGCGTTATGTTCCTCGAACTTACTGATAAAAAGTAAACTCCCCGCAGATGCCTCATAGCAAGAACCGCATATTGTAAAAAGCGCTGTTCCCTCTACGATATAAATCAGTTCATAAACGCTGTGAAAATGCTGTATAATCGAATCATTGGTTTCAGAATAAATACAGGATAAAAATACGGGTTCCATCATTTTGCCCCTTATATAAAAAGCTAATTTTACATATTTTATCACAAATAGAGCCGACAATCAAGATTAATTATATGATAAGATAAAGGTAAAGTAATTTCACAAGGGAGAAAATATCAA
>CAUHFD010000220.1 GCA_959605275.1 uncultured Eubacteriales bacterium
GTTAGCGATTAAAACCTTTTTAAACATAATATGAATCATTTTTCTGCCGAATCCATACCATAGCAGAAAAAACTTCCTTTCCCGAAAAACTGTTATCTGCGATCTGTTGTCTGCAAGACCTGTTGTTTCGCATCAATCGTTTTTACAAAATATGTTCTATTTAGACAGTGCAAAAGTAAGTTCAGCAGTAACCACTCTTTTATCTCCTACATATGCAACCGCTTTGCCGATGCCGACACTGCCTCGATTCTTAATCATTTCCATCTCCAGCCGAAGGGTATCGCCCGGCAAGACCTGTCCGCGAAAACGAGCCTTATCAATGCCTGCAAAGAAAGCAAGCTTACCTTTATTTTCCGGAAGGGAAAGCACGCAAACGGCACCGGTCTGTGCCAGCATTTCGATGGTCAGTACTCCTGGCTGAACCGGAGCTTGCGGAAAATGACCGCGGAACCAATCCTCATCCGGACGAAGATATTTGGTTGCAACTGCACGAACTCCCGGTTCCAGCTCCAACACTTCATCAATGAGCAGAAACGGATCACGGTGCGGAATGATTTCTTTAATCTGTTCTTTATTTAATAACGGCATAAACTGACTCCTCTTTTCATCGGCAAAACCAATGCTGCAAGCGGCAGCATGTTTTGCACGGCTTATCGAAATTACCCTATAATCATGATCGGCTGACCGTACTCAACACCGTCGCCGCTTTTCACATAAATCTGAGATACCACGCCGTCAAATTCACTTTGCACCTCGTTCATCAGCTTCATGGACTCGATAATAAACAAAACATCGCCTTTTTTTACTTGCTGACCGACTTTGACAAAACTTTCCTTATCAGGTGCCGGAGAAGCATAAAAAGTTCCGACAATCGGAGATTTTACAATATTACCGGTAGGACTTTCGGAAACAACCGGCTCAGAAATTTCTTCTTGCTCTTCCGCCATCGGGAGCGTAACCGGTGCAGCTTCTGCAATACTTGCAGCCGGTGCTGCTACTACCGTTGTCATCGGATGCTGCTTTGCCTCCAATTTTAAGCGAATCGAGCCAACCTCCAGCTCCATTAAACCAAGATGTGTTTTTGCCATCTTATCCATCAACTCTTTGATGGTTTCTATTGAAAAATCAAATTCCTGCATCACAGAGTACTCCTTTTTCTGTTTCCGAATCTATTTTGATTCGAATAAATTTTACCGCACCGACATGACTTAATCCTGATATTTTTTGATACACAAAGTGGCGTTGTGACCGCCGAATCCCAAAGAATTAGACAGTGCGATTTTTGCATCAACTTTGCGCGCGCCCTCTGTAATATAATCCAAATCACAATCCGGATCCGCATGCTGAAATCCGGCAGTCGGCGGCAAAACCCCTTCCTGCAGTGCCAGCGCGGTCGCAATCACTTCGATTGCACCGGCAGCCCCCAGCAGATGACCGGTTACTGATTTCGTAGAACTAATTGCCACTTTATGTGCATGATCGCCCAGTGCTTTTTTGATGGCGATGGTTTCATATTTATCGTTGAGTCCGGTAGAAGTACCGTGTGCATTAATATAATCCACCGCATCCGGCGTTAATCCGGCTTCACTGATGGCAAGCTGCATAGAATGAGAAGCGCCTTCTCCCTCCGGATCAGGGCTAGTAATATGATAAGCATCGGCAGTAGCACCATATCCGACAATCTCTCCGTAAATTTTAGCGCCTCGTGCCTTAGCATGTTCCAGCTCCTCCAAAATTACAATGCCTCCGCCTTCCCCCATGACGAATCCGTCACGATCCGCATCAAACGGAATCGAAGCACGATCGGGGTTATCGCTGTGACTTAATGCAGTCATATTGTTAAAGCCCGCAATCGAAAATTTGGTAATTGCCGCCTCCGCACCGCCTGTAACACAAGCGTCCAGATACCCGTGCTTAATTTGACGGTATGCCTCACCGATTGCATGAGTAGAAGTGGAGCATGCGGTAACTGGCGCAAAATTTACGCCTTTAAAATCGGTTTTCATAGCAATGGTTCCCGCAGCCATATTCGATATCATCATCGGAATAAAGAAAACGGAAACCCGTCCTGAACCTTTTTCCATAAATTTACTGTGCTCATTCTCCAAGGTCTGTAAACCGCCGATGCCGCTGCCGACAATAACGCCTACCCGATAGGGATCGATATCCTTAAAATCGGTACCAGCATCTTTCAGTGCTTCCAAAGCAGCCGCTACTGCAAACTGACAATAGCGATCGGTTCTCCTGGCTTCTTTTTTCTCTATATATTGGGTCGGATCAAAGTCCTTTATTTCAGCAGCTACTTTCACATCAATATCAGAAGTATCAAAACTTTCAATAAAACTGATTCCGTGCTCACCGTTTTTTATTCTGTTCCAAAAAGTTTCAATGTTGTTGCCGACGGGGCTAATCACGCCCATACCGGTAATAACCACTCTTTTCATAAAATGAATATCGGGTACTCTTTTCTGAAACAAAAAGATGCCCGCCCGCCTTTCTCGTAAGTTTTACTTTATTAATGTGCTACATTGATAAACAACCGTCAATCACAATAACTTGTCCTGAAATATAGCTTGCATCCTCCGAGGCAAGAAAAGAAATAGTAGATGCTACTTCTTCCGGTTTTCCGTAACGCCCCAATGCGATCTGTCCTTTGATTGCTTCTTTTACTTTTTCATCCAAAACAGCAGTCATCGGTGTTTCGATAAATCCGGGCGCAACTGCATTGACTGTGATATTGCGTTTGCCGAGCTCTTTTGCAGCTGTCAAAGTCATTCCCACAACCCCTGCTTTAGAAGCAGAGTAATTGAACTGTCCGGCATTGCCGTATAATCCCGCAACTGAAGCAACGTTAATAATCCGACCGCTTCTCTGTTTGATCATAACACCGCTGACATGCCGTGTCATATTAAATACGCTTTTATAATTTACATTTGTTACAATATCAAACTGTTCTTCAGACATTCTCGCCAACAAACCGTCCTTGGTAATGCCGGCGTTGTTGACTAATACATCAATACTGCCGAATCTTTCTTTGACCGCCTTGACCATATTTTCACAGGCAGAAAAATCCGAAACATCACAGATAAAGCATTCCGCTTCCACTCCGAAAGCCCTGCATGCTTCTGCTGTCTGTATGCCGCCGTTTTCTTTTTCCGCTTCTCCGCGGCAATTGACCGCAATCTGAAAGCCGTCAGAAGCCAGCCTTTTTGCGATACAAGCACCGATTCCCTGGGAAGCGCCGGTAATTAAAGCTGTTTTAGCCAAGTGTAACACCCCTTAATTGTTCAAAGTTTTTCATCAAATTTTCCGCCTCGGCAAACATTTCCTCAATGATTTCCTTACACGGTTTTACATCGTTTACCATGCCGGCAATCTGTCCCGCCATAAAGCTGCCTTCTTCTAAATTACCGTCTTTTACCGCCTTTCGCAAAGAACCGACGGTCAAATCCTCAAACTCAGCGGCGGTAATACCGGATTTTTCCAGTTCAATTATTTTTTTCGTATATTTGTTTTTCACCTGTCTCACCGGAGAAAGACCAACTAATCGACCGGTAACCGCGCTGTCGGTATCTTTTGCTTTTAAAACCAGATCTTTGTAATTCTGATGAATTTGACACTCCTCAGCGGCAAGAAAACGGGTACCAACCTGGAATCCCTCAGCTCCCAGCATCATTGCAGCGGCAATTCCCCTGCCATCCGCGATTCCGCCGGCGCCGATCACCGGAATTTCCACTGCGTCAAAAACCTGAGGGATCAGACACATGGTAGTGATCTCACCGATGTGACCGCCTGCTTCGGTACCTTCTACAATCACGGCGTCCGCGCCGTTTCTCTCCATCCGCTTTGCCAGCGCAACCGATGGTACCACCGGAATAAATTTCACACCGGCATTTTTAAAGCTTTCTGCATATTTGGCGGGGTTTCCTGCTCCGGTCGTTACGACCGCCAGCTTTTCCTCGCAAACAAGCTGTGCCAAATCATCGGCATATGGGCTCATCATCATAATATTTACGCCAAACGGCTTATCCGTCATTTCTTTGGCTTTTCTGATTTCTTCACGAATCACCTCAGCCGGAGCGTTTCCGCCTGCAATCAGCCCAACACCACCCGCATTGGAAACCGCAGATGCCAATTTTGCTTCTGCTACCCAAGCCATACCGCCCTGGATAATCGGATATTTTACGCCTAAAAGTTCTGTTATTCTGGTTTTCATAACAATTACCATCCCTTTTTCAGATTCATTCAAATCCTAATCCTTGTTCCATTCAAAAATTGCCGCGCCGTAAATCAATCCTGCGCCGAAACCGACTACACAAACCTTATCGCCTTTTTTCAAGATAC
>CAUHFD010000221.1 GCA_959605275.1 uncultured Eubacteriales bacterium
GGTACTGTCCTTTTTGTTCAATACCGAAACGGTGGAGATTGGCGGACCGATTTTGCAGATATTGGGTATTGCCTGTATCTTTGTTTCCATTGTCACACCGATCTATAATATGCTTCAGGCGGTGGGCAGAGTAGATATTCCGGTTAAATTGATGCTGCTCGGTGCCGCGATCAAATTGGTAATGAATTTTACATTGGTGGGAATCCCGCAATTAAACATTAAAGGTGCCGCATTCGGAACACTGGCTTGTTATATCGTCAGCTTTTTGCTGGGTTTGTATTTCCTGTGCAGGCAGACCAAGGTGATGCCGAATTTTATGAGTGTATTTGTGAAGCCATTGATTGCTGCTGTTTTGATGGGAGCGGCTGCCTGGGCAGCAAACGGACTGCTCGGCAGTTTCCTTCCGACCAAGCTGACAACCTTGATGGCAATCATAATCGGTGGGTTCATTTACGTTATTTCTTTGCTTTTGGTGCATGGAATCTCAAAAGATGACATTTTAATGCTTCCAAAAGGGGAAAAAATTGCAAAAGTACTTGAAAAACGCGGAATAATAGAGTAATATATATAATGTGGTTGCCAAAAAGTTAAAATATAGCCATTTTATTATCTGCAGGACAAGAGAAAAAAAGTATGGGGTACCCAAGATGGAGTTTCAGTTTAAACCACATTATGATATCGGCGACTTGTTGAAAATCATGCGTTTGCTTCGTTCGGAAAACGGATGTCCGTGGGATATCGAACAAACACATCAGTCTATTCGCAAGAACTTTATTGAAGAAACCTATGAAGTGGTAGAAGCAATAGATAAGAACGATATCGAGCTTTTGAAGGAAGAATTGGGAGATGTGCTGCTGCAAGTGGTTTTTCATACGCAGATGGAAGCGGAAAACGGCAATTTTACCTTTGATGATGTGGCAGACGGAATTTGTCAAAAGCTAATTTTGCGTCATCCCCATATTTTCTCAGATGTAACGGTACATGATGCCGATCAGGTTTTATCTAATTGGGATAAAATAAAAAAGGCAGAAAAAGGTCAGAAATCAGCTACTGAAACTTTAGAGGCGGTTCCAAGTGTGTTGCCGGCATTGATGCGCGCGCAAAAGGTACAGCAGCGGGCGGCACGTGCAGGATTTGATTATGATACCTGTGATCAGGCAATGGCGGATTTAAAAAGCGAGGTTTCGGAATTAGAGGAGGCACTCGCTTCCGGTAATCAGCAGCATGTCGAGGAAGAATTGGGAGATCTTATTTTTTCCGCTTTGAATATCGCTCGCTTTTCCAAGTTGGACGGTGAGGACAGCTTGACAAAAGCGACTCAAAAATTCATTCGTCGTTTTGCTGAAGTAGAGCGTCTTGCAGGTGAAAACAATATTGATATGACAAAGGCTGATTTGGAACAACTTAATCAGTTGTGGTATCAAGCAAAACAAATATGCCAATAAAAGCATTTTATGCTTTTGGGAATAAAAAATAATAACGGAGGTCAAAAAAATGACTAAAACAGAATTGATTAATGCAGTTGCTGAAAAAGCCGAATTGACAAAGAAAGATGCTGATAAAGCTGTTTCTGCAGTAATCGACACAATTACTGAGTCTTTGGCTAAAGGTGAAAAAATTCAATTGGTAGGTTTCGGTACTTTTGAAGTACGCGAGCGCGCTGCTAAAGAGGGCATCAACCCTGCTACTAAAGAGAAAATGAATATCCCGGCTAAGAAGGTTCCGGCTTTCAAAGCAGGTAAAGCATTGAAAGATGTAGTTGCGAAATAAGTTTACTGTTTCGTAATATCAGTGGTCTTGGTGTTGTTATTTCAGCACCAAGGCTATTTGTTTTTTGCGGAGATTGGATAAGATACAACGGTTGGAAGGAGTAATAACAGCATGAGATTGGATAAATATCTGAAAATTACCAGATTGATTAAGCGTCGCACTGTGGCAAACGAAGCCTGCGATGCGGGACGTATCGTGGTCAACGGCAAACCGGCACGGGCTTCCTATGATGTAAAAGTAAACGATATTATTGAAATCAATCTGGGCAATACGCCCTTAAAGGTTAAGGTGCTGCGTGTTTCCGAATACGCAACAAAGGACAATGCCTCCGAAAACTATACGGTGATAAATTAGCGGCTGGCATCCTGAGCATATTTTGCTTTTTTTTTGCATATATATCAATGAATATATATGAAGGAGTGTAGGCAAAATGGCAGAGGACAAAAAAGTCATCAGAGTGCCGCATAATCTGATTTTAGAGGATCGAAAGCACCTGACGGTTTCCGGTGTATCTGATATTGATAGCTTTGATGAAGAAACTGTTGTCATTTACACACAGATGGGAGAATTGACTATTAAGGGCAGTGATCTGCATATTAATGCTTTGAATATTGATACCGGAGAATTGACAGTAGAAGGAAATATGTATTCTTTTGTATACAGCGATGTTGATAAATCCAAGGGAAGCTTTTTTTCCAAGATTTTTAAATAAATCGGGAAAAGGGTTTTGTGCGGAAAATGTAATATTTCGCATGCCGTTTGTTCCTTTTTGCCCTGTTGATAGGGGTAAAACTAATTCAAAAAGGAATCGTGATCAGTATGGAATTGTCAATATCCGGGCAGGCATTGGATTTTTTGCTGTCCTGTTTACTTGGAGTGGGATTAGGGGCTCTTTATGATGTCTTTCGCATTTTGCGATTGGCATTTTGGCATGGTAAAATTATCATCAGTATACAGGACATTGTTTTTTTTATATTAGCAGCGGTCAGCAGTTTTCTGTTTATGCTGTTTCGATGTGAGGGACAACTACGGTTTTATGTTTTGCTTGGCGAATTATTAGGGTTTGTCGTATATTATTTTACGGTCGGTTTTTTGGTGATTCGCATGTCAAAATGTATTATTAATTGGATAAAAAAGATTTTGTTTTTCTTATATAAAATTTTTATCCGTCCTTTTGTAAAATTATTTGTATTTATATTCCGAAAAATAAAGATGTTTTTTATGTATATTGTATCAAAATTGAAAAAACTATCACGAATATCTAAATTTCGCTTGCAAAAAAAGGATGTTTTATTGTATAATTTAAATAGTTCTAAAAAAAATTCGAAAAATAAGAAAAAAACGAATAAAAATCGTATTAAAAAGGATAGTTAATGTGAATTTTTCACGTTATGTTTGTTTTAGTTTGCTTTGATATAATAGGTAAACAACAAACTTTAAAAGGAAGGATAATATGGCAAAGACAAAAACAAAGAAGAAAAGAAGTTTGCTGTTGTTTTTCGCTTTTCTGATTTTTGTTCTGTATATGGGATATCATTTTGTCACGGTGCAGCTTGCAATCAATGCACAAAACAACACCCTTGCCACGCTGCAAGAACAATGTGAAGATCAGAAAATGGCAAATGAAGAATTGGAGAATATTTTGGAAAACGGCGGAGAATCTGTTTATAAAGAGAAAATTGCGCGCGAAAACGGTTATGTGAAGCCGGATGAACGCTTGTTTGTAGATATTTCCGGAAATTGACAAGAACGGTATATCCGTTTATAATAGAAAACAGAATTGATTGAAAAGCAGCCTGACGGCTGAAAATTCAGAAGAACTGTTTTATTTTGCTCATGCACACTCCGGTGCAACCCAATAGAAAACAGAATGGATTGAAAAACAGCCTGACGGCTGAAAATTCAGAAGGACTGTTTTGTTTTGCTTATGCACACTTCGGTGCAACGCAATAAAAATATAACGCTATGATTATTGAAGGAGGAAAAAAGTTTTTTTATGCAGCTTGAGGTGGGGAATATTTTAGAGGGTAAGGTTACAGGAATTACAAAATTTGGTGCTTTTGTGGAACTGGAGCCCGGAACGACAGGAATGGTTCACATTTCGGAGGTGTCTTCTACGTTTGTAAAAGATATCAGTGAACACTTACAGCAAAATCAAGTAGTTAAGGTGAAAGTATTAAGCATTGGTGAAGACGGAAAAATCAGTTTATCAATTAAGCGTGCAAACGAAGCAAAAAATCCTCCTCCGCAGCCGCGAAAAAATACTCGTTTTGATAATGATAGACCGCCTCAAAAAAAAGAACCGCTTTCATTTGAAGAAATGATGAGCAAGTATAAACAAAGCAGTGAAGAAAAAATGTCCGATTTAAGAAGATTTATGGACAATAAACGATCCAGATAGGAAATGGACACCTGTTGTTGAAAAATGACAGGTGTTTTTTAGGCTCAATGTCAATAGTTGGGGTAAAGAAATAAAAGAGAAACGATGAG
>CAUHFD010000222.1 GCA_959605275.1 uncultured Eubacteriales bacterium
GCCGTCCTTTCTTCTTTTCCCAATGTGTAACACATCATTGACAAACCTACATTTTATTTTGGTTTTTAAAATGATTTGCAATCCGAGTAATTCTTCTGTAAAATGAGTATAGAGCATATTTGGTCCTCCGTTCATGGTTACTCATCATTTCGATTTTAACGGATTTTTTCCAAATATGCTCTACTTTTTTATTTTTTCTTGTAGGCTCTGTTTGGTTGCCACAACCTTTATTATAGAGCCTTTTTCATTTTTAATTTCAGGTTATACCAATTCTTGTCCGGTAAAACCAAAGGTCAGTTTTACTCTTGGCTCGCCCTTATCCACCTCACAACAAACGAATGCAGCTTCAAATTGACCTGATTCGATTTCCGGCATCCAGCCTTTCAATGTAGCCGGTGTTCGTTTGCCGCGGCAGTCATATTTGAATGCCTGACCATCACTGATTTCAATATACTCTCCGCTTGAAAACGTAGTTTCTATTTCACATTGCTTGTCACCGTATTGCAGCATCGGGTTTGTCATAACATTGGCGAAATGCTTTACTGCTTCGATTTTACCTACATAAACATCATCACAATTTCCGCTTGTGTAAATTGTAACCGAATTAATCTTTTCAAAGAACGGCATCTGATGGTAATAGTTGTAGAACAGTCCTGAGCGGCCAAAGTCTAGGTGGTTGTAATCGCCATTATCAACCTCGGCGATGATAAAATCTTTCCAACCTTCAAAATTAAGCGGAATATAATAATCCGCCAGTCCTGACGCCAAAGCAACATTGTTAGTCAAACAAACGCACAGCACATCATTGGAATTGTTGCCATGCACTCTGACTTTAATGGCAAGATGTTCTCTCAAGTCAACCGGCTGCTCCAACGTTACCGATAAATTCTGTTCTCTGATAGGTACGCTATCATCAAAGCTGGTCAATTCGATCGGATCCTCACCGAGCGTTGAATATAAACCCTCTATCCTGACAAACGGCTGTTGTTTTTCAAATGGGTTGTATCCTTCGAACTTCCCGTTCCGCACTTTTTGCTTGACATAAACCCGCTCAGCCAAAGCATAATGATTCTCGCCTTTTTCTACCAAGGTATATTCCTTTTCAGGATGCTTTCTCAAATAAGCTTTTATCTCCTCAGAAAAATACTTCTGTTTACGAAGGTTGTTATACTTTGTATACAGCCGCATATTGGTTCTTAGTCCCGCGTATTCCTCAAAGCCTTTTTGGTGCAGTTCAATATAAACAATAGTACAGTCATGTGCAATGGCTTGAACCCCCATATAATCAACATCATCTGTATATTGGTGCTTTGAACTGTAATTAGCAGGCAGATCATCTACCAGCCAAAAATGATACCAGCCGAGCGTAGTTACACAATAACGTCGTGCAGACTCCCTGTTCTCTCTGATATGCTTTCTGATAAACTCTTTATATGCACGGCGACCAACATCCCACGCGCCAAGTCTTCCTCTTGCATACCACAATGCAGGAAACATGATACTATATTCAAACACAGGATCCGTATTGCACTGCTTGAGCACCGCATGAACAAACATGGCTGCGTAATGGACAAAGTCTCCAGTATGACTTCCCATACCGTCCAATGCATCCATATAAATCATTCCGAAACCGCCTCTGTTATAAGCATCCGCAGTTCTTCGGGCAATTTCATAGAACAAAGCACTGCCGGGAACCGGCGCAAGCATATTAAACTGACCGCCCAAAAATTTCACCGGACATCCTTTGGAATGAGGCACTTTTTTTGTTTTGCAAAAACCTCTGTCACATTCGGTCAATCTACCATCTTTCAAGGTAAACTGGATGATTTCCTCTTCAATCAACACCAGCGGACTGTTATGTGAAAAAAAAGTATAATCCGTTGAAATATCGGAGGTGTCCTCCGACAGCATGATCAGTCTGTCTGAATCAGAGATATCCTCTGCCAGAGTCAGTGTATGTAAAACCTCTAAATCCCTCTGCCATTTCGGATTTGTTAAAATATCCTCCGCCTCATAATCAATATAATAGGCATAAGTATGCAAACCGGATAAAATCCCCTTTTTTTTCAATGGATCTGCAATTTTCTCTTTAAACTCTTCGGCCGTTTCAGTAGCAAGGAAGCGAAAATCCCCCTGTCGAAAGGTATTCTTGCTTTGGTGAAAATCAAACTGATCGATTCCGAATTGAGTGAAAAAAGCAATTTGCTCCTCCATCTTCTCAGGTCTGGCATCCATAATCAAGACATAGTCTCCATAATTATCGGGGAAATCCAACGCATAAGCGCCCCCCGCTTTTGATACCATACCGACCTGCGGATCGGTCGCATCACAAACCTTTTTCATGATTTCACGATGCTGTGCTTTTTCTGAGGCGATCAGAGCACATTTGCTGCCCGCAATGCCGAATCTTGGACAACAGACGGCAAAAATATCGTTGGATAAGGCGTCTGGATAAAAAGGAACGTTTGTGTTTACATTCATTGAATAAAGGACAGCAGAAAACTCCGGCTTATTATCAAGAGACAGACAAACATATCTCATTTCATCGAAGCCCTCTCCTAATTCTGTCAATAGCTCAAAGGTGATGAAATCTTCTGTATCTGTGATTCGGAATACGACCTGATATCCGCTGTCAAATGCAATGCTCAGAGTGTTATCTTTAAAATCAGCCCGCACCGGACTGATTTCTTCTCCGTTTTTGCAAAGCACACAAAAGCCCTGCTGCTTTGTAAGTCTGTTTTTTTCTTCGCCGGCAACAGTCAGAGAACAGATATTTCCTTTTCTGTCTATCATTAGCCTGCAATGCCGGTTTTCGATTACCATCTTTTCTTTTTCAAAGATTATCATTGTTGTTCACACCTTTCCTGCAATGCAGATATCATGAAAATATTACCATCCCATAATCTGCTTGATAATAGGCTCCAGCTCTGCCGCAAGCTTTTTATGGGTTGCAACCGTAGGGTGCCCTCCGCCTCCGACTCCGTCAATTGCTCCGTCCATTAAAGTCAGTTTTTGGAAATAGATATTCTTATCACCGTTGTCATTGAAATATTTGACAGTATCCTGTATCCGCTGTACATTATCTTGATTCATTGCGCCATAAGCCCAAAGAATTTTTGCCTTGGGATATTTTTCGCGAATAAAGTTGAGCCATTTTCTCGCACCCGACAAAAATTCAGCAGTTGTTGAGCCCTGTGCACCAGTATCATTAGTGCCCAAATTGACAATTACCAAATCGGGAGTCCAAGAGGAAAAATCATACGCTACATCGTCATTATAGTCATTCCATGCATACCGTTTGAAAAAGTCTCCAATCCCACCTAAATAGTTCCGATAAACCGGTGCGCCAGAGACGCAGACAAAACGGGAGTCGGTATTGAATTTTTCCGTCAAAAAGTATCCGTAGGTCTGGGTGCCATCCTCAATTTCTGCGGTTAACTCCGGCAAATTATAAGGCGGAATGTTTCCATAGCCACAGGTAATCGAATCACCGATAAACTCTATTTTCCTGGTAGGCAGGGACGGCGGTGGCAAAAATTTACCATTACTGTCTGTTTCCAATGTTTTTACACTCAGCATATTGAGCATACTCTCGTTGATTTTGACCACTTTGACTTTATGTTTTTGATGTTTTAATCCACTTGTCAGTGTAAAAATGCCGTTTTTGTCGATTACCATTTCTTTTGCAGGCTGATCATCAACATACACTTTAATATGCGGTTTCTTATTCTGTGCCAAATTTTGAGTGGAGAAAAAATCTGCAGTTAGCTTTGTTCCTTCAAACTCTACTTCAAAACCGCTGTTAGTCCAATTGAAGAACCATGCATCATAACGATTATCCTCATAAGTGCGCCCAAAGAAGGAAACAGTCTGGTCAGTTGCTCTCACCTTGCTCTTTGCCGGCACAGTATTACTGCTTGATGATGTATTAGCAGCCGATACAGAGCCTTTTTTAGAGGAGTTGGCGACACTGCTGGTTTTATTGGAATATGTCGCTGTTCCAGAGCTTTCCTTTGTACTGTTGTCCTGCATATCGCTTTCCCCTTTGCTTTCATTTTGATTATCCGAGGATACTGTAAAAGTGAATGCATCTGTGCTGTTCATGCTTACAATGTTTCCTGTTCCAGTGCCGCCGCATGCGGTTGTTATAAACAGCAGACCGAGTACGAGCAACAGGCATACGGTTTTTTTCATGGTCACAACCATTCCTTTCGCTTTTGTGGGAATGTTAGAATAGGTACTG
>CAUHFD010000223.1 GCA_959605275.1 uncultured Eubacteriales bacterium
TATTATGCCCTTCTAGGGCTTACTCAAGCCCCCGGCTTCGCCGGGGGTCATGACTGCCATGCTTTTGGGCAGCACTTCTCCGAAAATCAGTACCATTACGGTCATCACAACAGTGGAAGCGGTAACGGCTGCCGGTCCGTCTCCCATCAGCTTGGAAAAAATCAAGGTGCCGATGGAGGCTGAGGCGATATTAACAATGTTATTTCCGATTAAAATAGCGGATAACGCCCGATCGAAATCTTCGGCAATTTTTAAGGTTTTGGCAGCTCATTTGTTTCCCTCGCCGGCGTAATTTTTCAGTCGTATACGGTTTACACTGGAAAAAGCGGTTTCCGTCGCTGAAAAGAATGCCGATAAAGCAATTAATATAATCACCAGAATATAAAGTATTGCGTCCCCCACGCTGCAAATCAACTCCTATATAAACTTTATAATACCGTTTTCCAGACAATAGGACAGGGAAATTGTTTTGGTGCCGAACCATTCAAATTCCACCATAATGTTGTCCCCGTCCGCTGATTCAATCACTGTGCCGTTTTTGTAGACGCTATGGTACACTTTTTTACCGCATATTTCTGCTTGCGGATTCATCTCTTCTCCCAGAAGATGATATAAAAATCGGGAAGGATAGGCGGTGCATCCATTGATTTTATGGGATTCGAACAGATAAAGACGCTTTTTGGCACGGGTAGCGGCTACATAAAAGAGCCGGACTTCTTCCTCGTAAAGCTCCCGGTTGTCATTTAATTTTTCCTCAACCGCAACAGCCGACGGGAATAATCCTTCAATCAGGTCCAATATCACAACATGATCAAATTCCAATCCTTTACTGGAATGCATGGTTGACAGTGTCACGCGGGTAGCTTTATTGTCGGAATTGCGGATCATTTTTTCCAGTTCCTGCAACCGTGTGATAAAATCATCGATGTTTTGAAATCCCGCAGCAACGGCTTTTAGAATATTTAGTTTTTGATGAAGATTTTCCGGAATATATCCGTTGTTAGCCCTCGAGTTAATATATTCACTGTATCCAAGCCGATCTTCAATATATTGAATCGCGCGGAGAGGCGGCATTTTACATACCGAAGGCAGCTTGTCCCGCATATCTCGAATTTTGCAGGCGGTAGAATCTTTTAGCATTTTCAGAGACAGCACAACATCAAAAATATTATCGTATTCGGTATAGTGCAATTCGACATACTGATATATTTTTTTGGACAGATACAGTTTGTAGTAAATATTTTTAAAGGCATCTAAATCATTGGGATTTTTGGCTAATCGGAAAAAAGACAGGATATCCCGAACGATAAAGTGATTGAAAAAAGAGGCACGATGCTCTTTGATATAAAACGGGATACCTTTTTTGTCAAACAAATCGATCAACGGCAGGGCACTCTCGTTATTGCGATACAACACTGCCATGGTTTCATTTTCTCCCACTTGTTGTGCCAGCTTTAGAATTTCGGTATACTGATAGCTGTAATCCGGCAGTTCCATATCATAAATACAATCTGTCATTTGGTTTGCACAAAACATATTTTTCTCATATCTGTTTTTATTTTGTTTGATAAAATGATTGGCTTTGTCGACAATTTCCCATTCGGAGCGGAAGTTTTCTTCCATTTTCAAGATTTTTGCGCCCGGATAAGTTTCGGAAAAACGAATCAATGCTTGGGGATAAGCTCCGCGGAAAGAATAAATGCTTTGATCTTCATCTCCGACCATAAACAACGAGGTGTTATTAAACGCCAGCATTTCAATAATGTTATGCTGCAATAAAGAGGTGTCCTGTGCCTCATCTACCTGAATATAGCGGTATTTCTGACGATATTGCGCTAAGATGTCCGGATATTTATTAAAAATATCCAGGCATAAACTGAGCATATCATCAAAATCCATCCAGTTTTTTTCCTTTTTAAAGATTTCGTATTGTTCGAAAATGCTGTCAATATGCGCCGTTTCGAATGCGTGTTTTTTGATTTCGGATTTCGACAGCATCATGTTTTTGATATAAGCAATTTCACCGCTTAGCATCTCTAACGCATCATCACCGATGAAATCTTGGTTCATACTGTTGTAAATCTGCCGCAGCAGGGCAGCCTTGCTGATCGGGCTGCTCTCTGTTTCAATGTTTTGCGGTAACTGCCGCTGTTTTAAACGGGCATAATGGTGGAGTACACTGTAACAAAAGCTGTGTATCGTCGAAAACTTTGGTTTCACGAGAGCAGGGAACAAGGCTGAAAAACGACGCGCCATATCGCCGGCAGCCTCTCTGCTGAAAGTCAAGGTCAACATATTGCGGGGACTGACGTTTTCATAAGATATTAAATTTGCAATTCGGCATACCATTACGGTGGTTTTCCCGGAGCCGGGCACCGCCAGCAAAAGCAGATATCGGCTTTTGTCTAATACAGCATCGGTTTGCTGGGCATTCAGAGCGATACCCATGTTTTTTAAATCATCAATTATATTCATAATTGGTATTATATCGTATCTCGTTCTATTTTGCAAGCAATACAGGGGCGGGAAATCTCCGATAAAAAGGAAATAATGCTGTGCATTTGTTGGATTTTATGATAAAATATAACTAATGTCTACTGAACAAATCAAAAATTTGATTTGTTCGAACGGCTATCCGCCGTATAGACATTTCTTGATGCGAACACAGATTTCGATTTCATTCTGAAACCGAAATCCAAAGTGCAAGGTTTTTGTAAAAAAGCAATCAAAAACCTTGCATTTTGTCAATTCATAAACAACGGAAAGGCTTTTTTATCGTTGTTTATGAATTGTTCAGTGGGCATTAACTAAAAGTGAGATGTCCCCCGCCTCAATAGGCGGCGGGTTCCATTCACTTTTTCCGGTGGTGGCTTGTACCACCGGAACGCTGAATGACGGGGCTTTGCCCCTTATTGAACAGTGGTTTATTTTTAGGCGCGGGAAGGAAAGATTGTCATGGCTTTTTCAGAGTTTGCGGCAGAACAGAATAGGATGGAGGCAGAACGAAAGATATCAGTTGTTACCGAGCCATTATTAAATTGGTATCATCTGTCTGCCAGAACTATGCCGTGGCGGAGTGAGCCGAGTCCATATCGAGTGTGGCTGTCCGAAATCATGTTGCAGCAAACGCGTGTAGAAGCTGTTATCCCTTATTTTTTACGATTTATTCAAGCCATTCCGGACATTTCTGCATTGGCGGAGGCGCCGGAGGAACAGCTCCATAAATTGTGGGAAGGGCTGGGATATTATTCAAGGGTGCGTAATCTGCAAAAGGCGGCAAAGCAGGTTATGAAGCGATATGACGGCATGCTGCCTCCGTCTTATGAGTTGTTGCTTGACTTATGCGGTATCGGTCCGTATACGGCAGGGGCGATTGCCTCTATTGCTTTTGGCATTCCGGTGCCTGCGGTGGACGGCAATGTACTACGGGTGCTCTCTCGCATTTTTGCCAGTGAAGCGGATATTAATGCGGCAACTGTAAAAAAAGAATATCAGGAGCTCTTATACAGAACAATGCCTCAGGATAAACCGGGCGATTTTAACCAGGCACTTATGGAGTTGGGGGCTACTGTTTGTCTGCCAAACGGGAAACCAAAATGTGAAGACTGTCCAATTGCATTCGAATGTTTGGGATACCAACAAGGAAATCCGATGCTTTATCCTGTAAAAGCGGAGAAAAAGCCACGCCGAATAGAGCAGAAAACGGTCCTGATTCTTTGTACGCCGCAGGGTGTTTTATTGCATCAGCGGCATTCCTCCGGTTTGTTGGCGGGATTATGGGAATTTCCTAATCTGGACGGACATCTGACTGAGCAGGAAGTAATAGACTATCTGCAATCACGCGGCATACAGGAGGAATCCATTGAGCCGCTGAAACCGGCTAAGCATATTTTTACTCATATTGAATGGCAGATGATAGGGTATTATGTGGAATGCTCCGACATTTGCCCTGCTTCCGATGAAGTGACAGCAGACACCGCAGCGTTGGAACAAATTTACACGGTTCCAAATGCTTTTGCCGCCTACAAAAAAGTTTTATCGGAACGAATGAAGAAAAAACATTGAATGTTTGCACATATAACAAACGAGATACAGCAAAAAAGCTGTATCTCGTTTCAGACTGTCGAAAAAGAATAAGTTATAGCTCTTTTTAATGGAGAAACCGAGGACATGTGCATCGGTTTCGACCTCGACAATCCGCGTCGCAACGTGGATTGTGGGG
>CAUHFD010000224.1 GCA_959605275.1 uncultured Eubacteriales bacterium
ACGTCTGCTATGACTCTTTCTATATGTCCTATTTCATTTTACAATGAACCAAAATTCTCTTTTCTTTGTTTTTCCCATCGAAAAATGTTTCACATGAAACATTTAATTAAATTTCTCAAAGAGTATCATGTTAATCATTCTAAATGTTTCACATGAAACATTTAGAAAAAAGGGAAAGCCGCTGCAAAAAGCGCAGCGGCCATGAGGGGAAGGACATTTATATTTTACCTTTATAAAAAGGAAAATACCGTTATTCATAGGAAACTGTTCCGCATACGGCATTCGGCAGAATATCATCTTCTGCCTCGCATCTGTGGCTAGAGTTATCCCTTTATCGGGATTCGGACAACATATTCGATAAATTCGTCATCCTGCTTTTTTTCTGCCTCTGCCTTGATGCCTGCCCGTTTCATCGTGTCTAATGCCTTATTGATGGTGTTGATAAACAAACGGACATCCTTTATAATCAATATCCGCTTTTTCTCCGGTTTTGGTTCAGAAAGAAGCTGTTCAATAAAAGTTTCTGTCTGCACGACATTCATTTTCTTTTCAATAATATGTACCAATGCCTGTGCGCGCTTCTTCTCATCATTGATCTTTAAAAGCGCCCGCGCATGCCGCTCAGTCAGTCCGTTTTGCAGAATCATTTGCTGTTCCTCGTCGCTCAGTTTCAGCAACCGCAACTTGTTTGCCAGAGTGGACTGCGCTTTTCCCAATCGTTCCGAAGCTTCCTCTTGGGTAATATTCCACTCGGAGATCAAATTCTTGATTGCGATGGCTTCCTCAAAAAAATTCAGGTCAGCTCGCTGTATGTTTTCGATCAAAGCGAAAATCGCCGATTGCCGTTCATCTGTATCCACAACAATCGCAGGGATTTCGGTCAGCCCTGCCAACTTGGAAGCTCTTAACCGCCTCTCCCCCGAAATCAGCTCATATTGATGATAAACATTTTTTCGAACAGTCAAAGGCTGTAATAGTCCATTCACTCGAATGCTGTCGGATAGCTGCTGCAATTCCTGCTCATTGAATTCGGTTCTCGGCTGATTGGGATTGGGCAATATTTCATTGATATTGATTGAGATCACTCTGTTAACCTGTTTTTCTTTTCCAAATATCGTAACCATAATTTATCCGTTCCTTTCACCCGTATCTTAACACAGCTTGACCTACTTTTTCTCGTCTGACTTTATCTTAACACAGCCTGTCAAATATTTCCAGCATTTTCGTTCGACAAAAACACCCTGCGTTCGACGTAACGCAGGGTGTTTTAGACTATTTCAAAGGATTCTTCGCCATTTTTGCCGAACTACGGGGATATTTTGTCGAAACTTGCGATATCTTTTTTATGATAACCACCGATCTTTTCTGTTCTCCCGCCAATGTATATTGCTCCACTCGTTCAATTTTTCCGCCCAACAACTTAATAGCCGGCTTTGCTTCTTCCAGTTCCTCCTCAACTTCAAATCCCTTGAGTGCGGCGAACACACCCCCGACTTTTACATACGGCAGGCAATATTCCGCAAGAGTAGCCATCGATGCAACTGCCCGCGCCGTCGCAACATCAAATTGTTCCCGGAGTTCCGGCTTTCTTCCACCCTCCTCGGCACGCAAATGCAAACAGCGGTTATTCTGTCCCAACGCCTTGGACACGGTATCCAGAAAACCAACTCGCTTATTTAACGCATCCAGCAAAGTAACCTGCACTGAAGGAGAGAAAATTTTAATCGGAATACCCGGAAAGCCGGCGCCGGTGCCGACATCAATCAAAGCTCCGTTTTCGGGAATATCGATATATTTCAACAGCATCAAACTATCCACAAAATGTTTTACTGCGATTTCCTCCGGCTCGGTAATTGCCGTCAAATTCATCTTTTGATTCCATTCCACCAACAGCTCCGCATATTTCTGAAATGCGGCAAGCTGATTATCGGATAACGCAACCCCCTCTGCCTCCGCAGCATTTTTCAAAAACTCAGTCATTGGCAGTTCTCCTTTATCGGTCATATTTACTGTGCACTTTCTCTCTTCTGGCGGGCATTCTGCTCCAGCCAGATCAGCAATACTGAAATATCCGCCGGACTGACTCCTGAAATGCGGGAAGCTTGTCCGATAGAAATCGGACGTATCTTCTCCAGCTTTTCCCTCGCTTCCAGCCGCAATCCGCTGATAGTGGTATAATCTATTCCCTCCGGGAGTTGTTTTTGCTCCAGCCGGCGCATCTCAGCTACCTGAGAAAGCTGCCGTTTGATATATCCTTCATATTTAATCTCAACCTCAACCTGCTCCCTGACTTCTTTTGGCAGTTCAGGGCGCTCCGGATCAAAGGGAGCAAAGTCTTCATAAGAAACCTGCGGCCGCCGCAAGAGATCGATTCCCTTAATACCGGTCGTCACTTCCGATGTTTCACGTGAAACAAGAACCTCATTTAATGCGGCGGAAGGCTTAATGGTAACTTTTTCCAGCCGTTTCTTTTCTTCCGCAATCCGTTCCAGCTTTTCTTGCAGATGTTCCCATCTGGCATCCGAAATCAGTCCGATTCTTCTGCCGATTGGCGTCAGCCGCTGGTCCGCATTATCCTGACGGAGAATTAAACGATATTCACTCCGCGAGGTCATCATTCGGTAAGGATCGGAACATCCCTTTGTCACAATGTCGTCAATCAAGGTTCCGATATAGGAGCTTGCACGGTCAAGGATCATCGGCTCTTCCCCTTTTATCGCAAGCGCCGCATTGATTCCGGCAACCAACCCCTGCGCCGCCGCTTCCTCATAGCCGGAGGTGCCGTTAAACTGTCCTGCTCCGTAAAGCCCTTTCACCTGTTTAAACTCCAGCGTCGGCAAAAGCTGCTGTGGATTACAACAATCATATTCAATCGCATAGGCATTACGCATGATTTCAACATGTTCCAATCCTTTAATGGTATGCAAAAATGCAACCTGCACATCTTCGGGAAGACTGGAAGACATTCCTTGCAAATACATCTCATCGGTGTCCAGTCCCATCGGCTCGATAAAAAGTTGATGACGTTCTTTGTCTGCAAAGCGCACCACCTTGTCCTCAATGCTGGGGCAATACCGGGGACCCACTCCCTCTATCAATCCGCCGTACAAAGGAGAGCGGTGCAAATTTTCCCGAATAATCCGGTGCGTTTCCGCATTGGTATAGGCAATATGGCATTTTACCTGATTGTGAAGTTTCTCGGTCGTTTCAAAAGAAAAAGGAACAATGTCTTCATCCCCATCCTGCTCTTCCAGCTGGGAGAAATCAATACTTCTACGATGCACACGAGAGGGCGTACCGGTTTTAAATCGTCGCATCTCAATCCCGAGCCGTTCCAGATTTTGGGTCAGTCCTTTTGCCGGCGTCGTTCCATCAGGACCGCTTTCATAATGAACACTGCCGACATGGATCAGCCCGTTGAGATAAGTACCACAGGAAAGAATCGCTGCCGAAACCGGATAAACTGCGCCCAGCTTAGTAATTACACCGGTTACACGGTTGTTTTCATCTGTCCGAATATCGGTAATTTCCGCCTGTTTGACCGAAAGATTTTCCTGTTGCTCCAACACTTTTTTCATCAGGTTATGATATTTTACCCGATCGGTCTGGACACGCAGACTATGCACTGCCGGACCTTTTCCTCTATTTAAAATACGGCTTTGCAAAAAAGTCTTGTCTGCCGCGCGTCCCATTTCTCCGCCCAGCGCGTCTACCTCTCTGACCAGATGCCCTTTGGCAGTCCCGCCGATCGAGGGGTTGCAGGGAAGATTGGCGATTCCGTCCAGCGAAATGGTAAATAATACCGTTTTCAATCCCAGACGTGCCGCCGCCAGTGCCGCCTCACAACCTGCGTGACCGGCGCCCACCACCGCAACATCATATGCTTCCATTTCATAGCCCATTATCATTTACTATGACCATTCCTTTCTGCAGGGAATAATTCCCTGCACCTTATTTCGCGTACCAAGTTGGTTTAAGAAAAATGCTTTAATGCCCGCGGATTTACGTTAACCTTAATCCGCGAGTAGAAAGCTTAATTTATTCGCTTACTTTCTCGCGATATAAGTCCAGGCATTATGCCTGGCAGGGAATAATTCCCTGCACCTTAATTCGCGCACTGAGTCGGTTTAAGGAAAAAGCTTTAATGCCCGCGGATTTACGTTAACCTTAATCCGCGAGTAGAAAGCTTAATT
>CAUHFD010000225.1 GCA_959605275.1 uncultured Eubacteriales bacterium
CGTGCACTCTCCGTTTCCGGTGCAGTGATAGATTCCATATTCCTCTGTAACAGCCAATTTCAGCAAATGGTGCGCTAAATCTGCCGCATTGGTCGGATTTCCTCGTTGGTCATTAACCACGGTCAGTTCTCCGCGTTCTTTTCCAACCTTCATCATGGTTTTCACAAAGTTTTTCCCAACATAGCCATATAACCAAGATGTTCTGACGATGAAAAAGCGACTGCAAAAATCCGCCACATATTCCTCACCCAAACGCTTAGAAGCACCGTAAACACTTTTCGGCGCACAAAGATCCCATTCGGAATAAGGAACGGTTCCGTCCCCCGCAAACACATAATCGGTGGATACATGAACCAGCTTCGCACCGCAATCTTCCGCTGCCATTGCCAGGTTTCTCGCTCCGAGTGCATTGACCTGAAATGCAGTATCCCGATCCGTCTCACAGCGGTCGACATTAGTATATGCTGCGCAATTGATGATTACATCCGGATGAACAGCGGATACCAAGCCTTTTACAGCAGATAAATCAACAATGTCCAATTCCTCTACATCCACAGCAGTAATTTCTGCACCAAGCAAATTTTCAGGCACGGAACCAATCTCGGTTTTTCCCGTCTTCAGAACACGCAGAAGTTCCGTACCCAGTTGTCCTTTTGCACCGGTAATCAATATTTTCATTATCCATCGATTCCTTAATATTGTATTTTACCCTCAGCAACTTTCTTTAAGTGCTGACCATAAGTGGATTTCCCATATTTTGCAGCAGATTCCAGTAATTTGTCCTTGTCAATCCAGCCTTTTTTATAGGCGATTTCTTCCGGAGCGGAAATTTTGATACCCTGGCGTTTTTCAATCATGCTGACAAACTGCCCTGCTTCCAGCAAACTGTCCATTGTACCGGTATCCAACCAAGCATAACCTCTGCCAAGCAGTTTCACATTTAAATCCCCATTTTCGAGATAAATACGGTTTAAGTCGGTGATTTCCAACTCGCCGCGTGCAGACGGCTTCAAGCCTTTGGCGTATTCTACCACCCGGTTATCATAGAAATACAGCCCGGTAATAGCATAGTTCGATTTGGGAATCTGCGGTTTTTCTTCTACCGAGATTACCTTTCCGGTTTCATCAAACTCAACCACACCGAATCGTTCGGGATCTTCTACATAGTATCCGAACACTGTGGCCTTATCCGGTGTTTCGGCAGCTTCCCGCAACAGATGGCTCAAGCCGTTACCGTAAAAAATGTTATCTCCTAAAATCATGGCACAACTATCGTCACCGATAAACTCTTCTCCCAAGATAAACGCCTGCGCCAATCCGTCCGGTGAAGGCTGCTCCTTATAAGACAGCCGCAAACCGTACTCGCTCCCGTCTCCCAACAACCTTTTAAAGTTGGGCAAATCGGTCGGTGTCGAGATAATCAGTATATCCCGAATGCCCGCGAGCATCAAAGTAGAAAGCGGATAATAAATCATCGGTTTATCAAAAATAGGAAGAAGCTGCTTGCTTGTAATCATGGTAAGCGGATACAGCCGTGTCCCGGATCCGCCTGCTAAAATAATACCTTTCATGCTCTTATTCTCCTTTGCACTCTTCGCTTTTCTTTCACAGGCCGAAGCGGCAGATAAATAAACAAATAGTATAGGATTCCAAGATAACCCAGTGAATAAACTAAATTAGTGGAAACGTGTATCCTTAATAAATTCTCTTCAATTGGCTGCATAACTAACGCAAAGGCAAAGAACGCATAAAGAATAATAGCAAAATTAGAGAATCTACCATATCGCACATATTTATAAATGACGGAATAAAAGACTCCGATTAGGTATTGCAGTATAAACATGCCTATGATACCGTAGTCATTGATATAACGCCGTAAGGACGTATAAACATTTCCATTGTCACCATTAAAATTAACAAATTCTAATGGTGCAGTAAAGATCGGAAGATCGAATCCGAGTGTACGCAAAATGCTATGAATACCATAAAGTGTTTCCTGACCGAAAATAACATTTTCTTTCGGTGCACTTTTTAGATAAACATCCAACGACGGAATAGACATTCCTGTATAATAAGCAATAAATTCCATTGGATTTGCTCTTAACTGACTTTTTCCCGTCAAATAACCCAACAGTGTAAACAGCAATAAAAACACGACCACAGCAATAATGGCTACTGTAATAAAAATCACAGTTTCCCTATTTGACCAATTATTACGCTGCTTTACCATTAAAAAGCATGCTACAATCATATACGCCATTATTTCAATCGCAAATGTTCGTCCGGTACCAATAACGCCAATGCAAACATACAAAACAGCCGGCACCAGGTAAAGCAAAAAATAAGGACGAAATTTAACAAACACCGCATTATATATAAAAACAAATGTGAAAATATAAAACATCATTTTGCAGAATAAAGTGAGATGTCCATAAACTTTCCCGATCGTGTTTCCCGGTGTTAACAAATAATCACGAGCATATTTCAGCATTAAATCATATCCGCCCGGATTTCCTCCCAGCAAGGATATTTCATATGTTTTTTGAAAATAACCCACTACCACCGCCGCCATAAACAGAAAAACCAGAAGCAGCACTGCAAAAGGAATGTGAATTGGTCGTTTGGAAATTATCTCCTTTGACGACGCCTGTACTTTAGAAATATGTGAAAAATGAGTATCAAAAGCGTGACTAATGGTAATTTCTCCCGCACCAAAAGCCAACACTCCGCCTATAATGATAATCAATGTGAATGGGGAAAGAGTAAATCCCCATTTATTTACATTAAACGAAGCAACCAATGTACAAAACAGAAATACACCGCAGGTAATGACCCATGGAGACAGGATATCTCCCTTTGAACATATAAAAGCGATTGCAAGCATCATAATCAACGCAATCAGCAATATATAAATCAATTTCTCATCTCCTTATGGTTTAACCAAATTGCAAACATAATTCGCTTTCTGAAAACTGATGATAACTATTATCAGTTATAACCATGCCACGCAAACAGCCGTATCTGTGTTTTCCAATTTTTCTAAAGAATTATTAAGTAATTTTTTAGAGGATTTTTCAAACTTTTCTAAAAACACAATGCTGGAACTATAATCTGCCAGTTCGGCAACAGCAGCGTTTTCAGCCGGTGTCGGCGAAAGCAATAATATATAATCATAACCATCTTTCAATGTTTCAAGTGCTTTGGATATTTTACCCGGCACGAGCAGATTGTTTACTTCTGTTCCAGAAAGAAAAGTCAGATTTTCCTGTTTGGGCAAGGAAATTTCCTGACCGGAGACATTCACAACAGCAATCCGCTCATTCAAATCCGCAAACTCTTTGATGACACTTTCCATTGCGATGCCTCTATTATTCCATGCGGAACAAATCGTAATAACAGAAATACCCGCACGACCAGCTTCTCTGATCATATAACAAGCCGTATCATACGCAGCATTTTTTCCCTCCACAAAATCCGGAGCAAATTTTGATGCGATAATACTTTTTGATACCACCTTTGAGCTGTATAAAAAATGAATAAAGATAATAAAAACTGATACTAAACCACCCAATAAAAAACCTAAAATAACATACTTCTTCAGTCCCGAATTTACGCTTCCCTCAGAAATTTGTGTTGCTTGATTTAATACAACATATTCACTATCTTTGGACAAAATTTTCACAGATTGATTTGCATAGTCTATAAAGCTTTTTAAAAAAAGTGGTGCCTGTTTTAAAGCATATTCTTTATTATCGGCATGAACAGAGATGGTAAAGGAAAACTCATAATTAGGAGTATTGTTCATAGGGTTGCAAACAATTACCTCCCGAAGCCAATCAGCTTTATCGATCTCACCCATACTATCCCATTGTGCATGAAATTTGTTCATCTCAAAATTTTGATCCGCCAACACTACAAATTCAGAAAGGACCGGATTGCGAAACCAAATATCATTATAATTTTGATATTTTTCGTTATTGGTTGTTGCATCAATATAGGTTGCGTGATTTTTAAATTCTACCAATTGGCTGGAAATAATTTGAGTAGGAGATGATACATTAGCGACCTTGCCGCTTTTATATACGCCCATTCCCGTACTGAAAACAACAGCGACAATCAATATAAACCACCAACGCTTTAACAGAAACTTAAACAGCTCACCAATAGTAT
>CAUHFD010000226.1 GCA_959605275.1 uncultured Eubacteriales bacterium
ATTTCCCTTCGTCAAAGCAGAACGATACTCTTCTCTGAACGTCGTACTGACCTCGATGTACGCTTTACCATCTTTATATACATATTTGGCGCCGGTGTTATTGTTACCCAGGATGCTAACGGTACCGTCTTTGTCTCCACACCAGCTCAAAACATTATTGGGATTGTTATCATCCGTCCGCACCCAGCCGTTATCTCCGTCACTATCTACATAAAAATAACTTACCGTTCCGTCCGGCAAACGAAATGCCATACGTACAGAATCGCGGATACCGCCGTCTACCGTTTTTCCGCCGTCCGGGACAACCATCGCCATAAACAGCCGGTCATCCGACCATTTAAATTGTACGTAATATTCCTCAGATACTGTTAAAGTGTCATCGGCATAAACACTCATATAACTTTTTTCGGTAGTACCCCATTCTACCAAATTTCCGTCATATGCGACCGAACCGTTGTCCACCTTGTTGGCTGTGACAGACGGTTTGGTGTACGGAATATAAACTGTACCTAAGGTCACTTCACCATAAGGGGTAACAGAAGCAGCATCTGCATAATTGTTGGTAAAGTCGAGATCGTCATCGCCCCATACTAAAATATTGTCGCCGTCTACTGCATTAAATGCAGCATTATCATGATAACGTACCGCCACTCCGATTTTATTGCCCTGTACAAGCGCTGCACGACGGCTTTCCTGGAGAGTCATGCTGACTTCTATGTACGCTTTGCCATCTTTATATACATATTTGGCGCCGGTATTATTGGCATCCAGAATACTGGTGGTACCGTCCTTGTCTCCGCACCAGCTCAAGACATTGGTAGTCCCATCTGCACACCGTACCCAACCGGAATCGCCATCATTGTCTACATAGAAATAGCTTACCGTTCCATCCGGTAAACGAAATGCCATACGCACAGAATCGCGGATACCGCCGTTTACCGTTTTTCCGCCATCCGGAACAACCATTGCCATAAACAGCCGATCCTCCGACCATTTAAATGAAACATAATATTCATTTGACAATGTCAATGCCCCATTTTGGTAAACACTCATATAATTTTTTTCTGCTGTTGTCCACTCCTCCAGATTTCCGTCATATGTGATGGATTCATTGACGGTCTTATTCGCTGCTACCGCCGGGTTGGAATAAGCAGCCCCTGCCATAGGAAGCGCGCCCAGCATTGTACTGCCGATCATCGCTGCAGCCAATAAAGATGTGATAACCTTTTTCATGATGAACCTCCTAATATTTTTATTGAATAATGATTATTCTATTTAAATTATAATCAAAGTTTTGGCTAAATTCAACACTTTCTTGGTATACCGGTTTATCATACGTAAAATCAAGATAATTTATATTTATTACACAATATACATATAATATTTATAAAATTATATCAATCATTATGTAATAATTATCACTCATGTTGCAATGATGAAATGTTTACCATCCAACACAGTGCTGTATTTTAAAATTATCAAGTGTATCGGTTTACCACTATTGCCTTGAAAGTCTTATATAGATCGCTTACAATAAGTTAAAGAAAAAACATCTTGAAAGGCGGGCAATCCTCATGAAATATCCCTCCATTTTATACTGGAAATGGGACGATCAGCATTTGCATACGAAAAGTTATCTGGAAAAAATTGATGATATTGTCAACCGCAGTTGTTTCGATCACATCTGTATCACTACCCACTGGTGTGAAAATGGAATCGCACACGAAGGAATGCATGAACATATCCAGCTTGCTTGCGAAAGAATCCATCAACACAATAAAAAAATGATTTTTGAAATTGACGTGCGGGCTGAAAAGAAACTATTTGCAGAAAAATTTCCAAACAGCCGGATGGGCTTTATATATTGGAAATCGCAGCATCCTGACTTGTCGGGGCACAACACCTTTTCCTTTCCGATCAAAAAAGGATGCGGCGGAGAACTGTTCTTCGGCGACAGACAAGATGGGGAAGAACTGGTTGCAGCTTTCGCCTATCAAAAAGATGATGAAGGGAAAATTATCGAAAACAGTATTGAGTCCCTCAATGCACAAGCATCTCTGATCCGGCAGGATGAAGAAACTATCACTGTTTCCCTTCCCTATACCGAGGACAAGGAGTTATTTGTCGCAGTTTGTTCGTTTTATCGTTTTCCTGATTTTTGGTCTGCGGACTATGCTGATTTTCTGAACGAACTGATGCAAAAATACAGCGATATTCCTTTAGACGGATTATCCGTTGATGAACTGGGATTACTATGGTACCCGGATTTTGATTTTACACCCGGCAGTTATTTCATGCTGGATAATGCCCCTGTATATGGCCACAATCTAGCTGAGTGCTTTAAGCGGAAATACGCTATGTCTTATGAAAAATCGCTTTTATTTCGGTTTTGCAGTACCGATGATGACCGGAACAAAGTCCGTGCAATTAACTACTATTTCGACTTTATTCGGAACGGTCTTTCTGCGGCAGAACACGACTTTTATCTGAAAACAAAAAAATATTTCGGTCAGGACGCTTTTGTCGGAGTGCACAGTACATGGTATGCCATTGAAGAAGTTGCCAATACCCCTGAGGTCTGGAAAACCGGCATCACTTGGTGGAGTGCAAAGCGGGACTACGGATTTACCGATGAAATTATGCTGTATCCTGTGCGCACTGCCCTGGCACATAAAGAAAATGCGCCGATTTTTTATAATATGTGGTACGGCGAGGCAACCGGTGATATCGATACCTACTACACCGAGTTATATAAAAACGCCCGATTCGGCGGGAGGACCATCTCTCTGGGGTATGAATGCACCCATGAAGCCAGTGTTTTAGATCTCTATCCCACCGGATTGCTGGAAAGCCTATCTGAAATAGAAAAACATTTTATCACGCTGGATAATTTACAAAAATCTGCTGCCAACTGCGATATTGCCGTTATTATGGGATTAGAGGCTTGCTGCAGCAGAATTGCCAATCAAAACGGGAACGGACAATGGGATATTTACCGCGGGGTATTAAAAGAAACCTTTACCTTAACACGAGATATCTTTCATATGGGGTACAATGCCGATATGATTGGCAGTTGTGCCATAGAAGACGGCAGTCTGCGGATCAATGATCAGGGTTACCTTACTTACGGAAACCAAAAATATTATTTTGCAATCATCGCTTATCCCGAATTTTGTAAGCCGGAATTTCTGACATTCTTGTCACAACTTCAAAACAGCAAAACAAAGTTCTGTGTAGTAGGAACATTACATCGCGACTTTGAAGGAAAAACAACAAGCCTTCCGGCAAACATCATACAGTACATTACTCGCCCAGACGCATATGATTTGCAGTATTTATTTGAACAAAGCCATGTTTCACACAACCGCGTTCCGAACGGGTGTGTATTACAGGATGGATCAATGATTTTCACCGCCCCCTCGCCAAGTAAACCAACCGGCAATCTCTTTGAATCCACTTTTACAGTCCATGGAAAAGAATATTATTTACAAGCAGAAGATATCGCCTACCTTTCCTTTAAAGCAACCGGAGAGCCGGATACAATTTGGTCTCCCCGCTTAATTACCTTTCAGTCAAAATAATACTCCAGTCACAGATACAATGTTTTCAGGCGGAGAATTATCCCTCCGCCTGAAAAATATGATATCGTTTTTTCCTGAAATCAAAGTACTGTGTTTCAATGACAGCGTGCTGTATTTTACTGAATATCATCGCTATATCAGTATCATCTATTCAAACTTTTTTAAGATTATTTGCCTCAAAGGTGTTGACTTTATCAGGAAATTATGCTATCATAATTTCTGTTGACTATCCCTGTTGTTGATAGCAATCGGGAGAGGTGTCCGAGTGGTTTAAGGAGCTGGTCTTGAAAACCAGTGATCCCGCGAGGGACCGTGGGTTCGAATCCCACCCTCTCCGCCATTCACAAATATATGTTTTTTATTTTCACCATAATGGAGAAGTACTCAAGTGGTGAAGAGGCGCCCCTGCTAAGGGTGTAGGTCGGGCAACCGGCGCGAGGGTTCAAATCCCTCCT
>CAUHFD010000227.1 GCA_959605275.1 uncultured Eubacteriales bacterium
ATGGGATATCTCAAGGGAAAAAGTTCGCTGATGATTTTCGACCGACACGCGAATTAAAAATACAAATATGGAAGTCGAAGTTTTTGGTGTAGAGGATATTATGTAGATACGGTAGGAAGGAATAAAAAGCAAATACAGGAATATATCAAGAGGCAGCTTGAGGAAGATCAGATTGCAGATCAAATGAGCCTCAAAGAGTTTATTGACCCGTTTACGGGTAGCAAGAAACAGTAGGCAAAAAAGACAGCCGCACGTGAGCGGCTGCCTGAGATTGTAATGCGGTGCTAAACTTTCAGTGCCCCTATAAGGGGCTAAGCCAGCATTAACCCCTTATAGGGGTGGAGCAAACCACCGGTTGAACCGGTGGTTTTGATTTCGCAACAATCTGAGAATAATATTTTTTCAGCTAAATGCTAGAGTATGATGGATTTGTGTCGTGTAACATGACAGCCGATATTAACGGCAACCGGCAGTCCGGCGATGTGAGTAGCATATTTTTCGATATTGACTGCAAGAGCGGTCGTATCCCCGCCGAAACCCTGTGGTCCGATACCGGTTTGGTTTATTTTCTCTAAAATATTTGTTTCCATTGCGGCATAGAAAGGATCCTCATTGCGAAACGAAATATCACGGCACAGCGCTTTTTTCGCCAAATAGGCAGCTAACTCAAAATCTCCGCCGATCCCGACCCCAATTACAATAGGAGGGCAGGGGTTGCTTCCGGCATCTTTTACCACTGAAACAATATAATCTTCAATCATTTCCACGGGGGCAGAAGGAGTAAACATTTTCATCTGACTCATATTTTCGCTGCCGAAACCCTTCGGGGCGACAGTAATTTTCACCTGTTCTCCCTCGGTAATCGCAGTATGGATCACGGCAGGGGTGTTGTCGTTTGTATTGACGCGCCTGAACGGATCTTCTACGATAGAACAGCGTAGCAGCCCTTCTGCATATCCGCGTCGTACTCCCTCATTAACGGCATCATTCAGACTGCCGCCTGTAAAGTGAACCTCTTGCCCGATTTCCAGGAATACGATTGCCATGCCGGTATCCTGACAGATCGGCACTTGCAGTTCCTGTGCCGCCTTTAAATTTTCCGTTAAATCAGATAACACCTTTTTCCCGATTGCGGAAGATTCTTTGGAGCAGGATTGACATAATTTTTGTTCCAACGAAGAGGATAATTGCATATTGGCGTCAATGCACAGTTGCCGAATGGCATCGGATATTTGAAAAACATCAATTTCTCTCATGGTTTTATTTCACCTTTCTTCCGCAAATAAAGATATCTGTCGGTTTCGCACAGGCAATCAGCGGATCGCAATCAAATAAAATAAAGTCAGCATCTTTGCCGGGCACAATGGAGCCCACTCGATCGGAAATGCCGCATATTTTAGCCGCATTGCAGGTGATGGATTTTAAGACTGTATCCGGGGATAATCCTTCAGAGGAAGCCACTGTGCCGCTTAACGTCAGATATTGAATCGGCACAACTGGGTGGTCGGTGCAAAGCGCAAAAGAAATCCCGTTTTTTTCCAATTCACTGCCAAGAGCAGCAGAAAAATTTCGCAATTCGGGTTTGCTTCGATCACAGATGATCGGACCAATAATAATGTCGGAATGTTCTGATTTGAGCACTTCGGGAATCAGATGCCCCTCTGTGCAATGAATCAACAGATAATTCAGATGGAATTCTTTCGCTATGCGAATGGCTGTGCAAATGTCATCGGCACGGTGCACATGAAAAAAGGCTTTTAACTCTCCTTTGATCACTGGGAGCAAAGCTTCGCTTTTTGCATCGTATTCCGGCGGATCATAATCCTCATCCTGTTCGGCACGGGAAAGGTCTTCCAAATATCGCTGCGCTTTTTTTAAATGTTCACGGATCAAAGCGGCAGTTGCCATTCTGGTAATCGGTGTTTGATTTTTAGAGTTGTAGGAAGATTTCGGATTTTCACCTAGTGCGAATTTCATTCCGACAGGTGCTTTGATAATCATGTCGTCGATACGACTGCCGAAGGTTTTCATGGCAAGCCATTCTCCTCCGATTGGATTTGCACTTCCGGGACCGGTGACGACGGTTGTAATGCCGGCTTGCAACGCTTCGGTGAAGCAACGGTCCAGTGGATTGACAGCATCTAATGCCCGCAGGTTCGGCGTGATCGGATCGGTTTCTTCGTTGCCGTCATCTCCTTCAAACCCCAGACCGTCTTCCCACATACCAATATGACAGTGAGGATCGATAAAACCGGGAAGCAAAACTTTACCGGAGGCGTCAAGAATTACATTATCGGCAGGAGCGTCTGCCATATCTCCGACGGAAAGAATTTTTCCGTCCCTGAACTGCAGATAACCGTCTGCGTATTCGCAGTCCTCCATTGTTTTGATATGCGCGTGCGTAATGACCATAAGCAGATATAATCCTTTCTTCATTTCCAGGGTGATTGCTTATTTGAATCTTTTTCCTTTAATATAGACCTGTTCTACTGTGTAGTGTTCATCCAGAATGACGAAATCAGCATATTTCCCGGCTTGAATACTGCCCGAAATCCGATCTGCACCAATCGCTTTTGCCGGATTCAGAGAGGCGCATTTTATGGCGTTTGCCGCCGGAATTCCGAATGAAATTGCTTTCTTGACGCATTCCATCAGATTCGTGGAAGAGCCGGCGATGGTGCCGTCTGCCAGTGTTGCTTTTTTGTCTTTGACGTATACAGTTAGCCCCCCTAAATCGTAGCTTCCATCCTGTAATCCGGTGGCACGCATGCTGTCACTGATGAGGATGATTCTGTCTGCACCGAATGCCGAGAAAGCAAACCGGATCATAGCGGGATGAACATGGATACCGTCACTAATCAATTCCGGAGTGACGCTGCTGTCGAAAATGGCTCCAACCACAGATGGATTCCGATGACTGAAAGAGGGCATTGCATTAAATAGATGGGTAGCATGCTTTGCGCCGGCGGTAATTGCCGTGACCGTTTGTTCATAAGACGCACAGGTGTGCGCGATTGAGATACGCACCTCATTTTTTAGTTCAGCGATAAAGTCATTTGCGCCCTCCAACTCAGGGGCAAGAGCTACCAGCTTGACATTGTTGCCGCTTTTTTCGTTTAAACGGCGGAACATTGCAATATCCGGTTTGTGAATATATTTTCCGTTTTGCGCTCCTTTTTTTTCGGGGTTCAGGAAAGGTCCCTCCATGTTGATGCCGTGAATATAAGCGCCGTCAGCGGGATGTTGCATATACTGATATACATTTTGAAAAGCATTGCCCAGTTGTTCCTCCGATAAAGTCATCGTGGTGGATAAAAAGGAGGTAATACCGTTGCTAGCCTGATATTTTGCAATAGTTTCCAGGCTTTCCCTGGTGCTGTCACAGTTGTCAAATCCGTCGCATCCATGCGTATGGATATCGATCAATCCCGGAATAATGATTTTTCCGGTACAATCGATGGCGTTGGTATCCTCTTTGTCGATATTTTTTGTAAATCGGTTGTCATCAACTGCAAGGTCTTTGTTGACAAATCGAAAATTTTCATCTAATACGGTGGCATTTTTAAAAATCATATGTACAACTGTTCCTTTCTGAAGTTATAACCTTCGATGCTCTATCTGCTATTTTACTCCATTTTCCAGGATATTGCAATTGTTTTGGACCGAAAAAACTGTCTTAACAGTGAAAAAAGATAAAAGAAAAGCGGCTCGCAGATTTTACTGTGAGCCGCTCGGATACTTAATGCTTACTGAACAATTCATAAACAACGATAGCAAAGTACTTCGCCGTTGTTTATGAATTGAAAGCTGTGTTTGTATTACTTATAAATTCATATTTAGTTTAAACTCCAGAAATTCATCGTAGGTGCACATCTTATCAATGATACCGACCTCACGAATTTCAATAATACGGTTTGCAATGGTATCAATAAACTGATGGTCATGGG
>CAUHFD010000228.1 GCA_959605275.1 uncultured Eubacteriales bacterium
GTCATCAATCATTTTTTCGATTTCTCAGTCTCACATCATTGACAAAACTACATTCCTGATAAATTTCGATAATTATTTTTTAAAGCCAACGAAAAAACAATAATAACAGCCGCCGTAACCAGCAGCTGTTATTATAGGATAATACAGGAATTGATACAGGAAACCTAATTATTTGCTTAGTCTGTCTTTCAAGCTATTAAGCTCTTCACGTAATTTAGCCGGCAATTTATCTCCGAATTTAGCATAAAAAGCTTCAATGCCGTCTGCATCTTCTTTCCAAAGTTGCGGATCAACAGTTAACAGATCCTTTAAGGTATCTAAATCAATGTCTAAGCCTTCTAAGTTAATATCTTCCGGCTTCGGTTCATATCCGATTGCAGTTTCTACTGCATCTGCTTTTCCTTCGCAACGATCTAAAATCCACATCAGTACGCGCATATTGTCGCCGAATCCAGGCCAAATAAAGTGACCTTCGTCATCTGTACGGAACCAGTTAACATTAAAGATTTTAGGAGCTTTATCACCTAATTTTTCGCCCATTTCCAACCAGTGAGCAAAGTAATCTCCCATGTTATATCCGCAGAAAGGCAACATAGCCATTGGATCACGACGGACAACACCAACAGCACCGGCAGCAGCAGCAGTGGTTTCAGATGCCATAATAGAACCTACAAATACACCATGATCCCAATCGAAGGATTGGTAAACCAGCGGAGCGGTTTTTGCACGACGACCACCGAATACAATAGCAGAAATCGGAACACCCTGCGGATTGTTAAATTCTTTGCTGATGCAAGGGCAGTTTCTTGCTGGAGCGGTGAAACGGCTGTTTGGATGAGCTCCTTTTTCTGTGGAAGTTGTGCCATCCCATGGATTACCTTTCCAATCAAGAGCATGTTTCGGAGGATTCTTATCCAATCCTTCCCACCAAACAGTATCATTATCCAAGTTGTGAACTACGTTTGTAAAGATAGTATCTTTTTCAGTTGTGTGCAATGCGTTCGGGTTGGATTTTAAGTTGGTGCCCGGAGCAACGCCAAAGAAACCATTTTCAGGGTTGATTGCCCACAGACGACCGTCATCGCCTTGTCTCAGCCATGCGATGTCATCGCCGACTGTCCAAACTTTATATCCCTGTTTTGCATAAATTTCCGGAGGAATCAGCATAGCAAGGTTTGTTTTGCCGCAAGCAGAGGGGAAAGCTGCACAAATGTATTTTACTTCACCCTGCGGATTTTCAATACCGAGGATGAGCATATGTTCCGCCATCCATCCTTCATTTTTACCTTGGTAGGAGGCGATTCTCAAAGCAAAGCATTTTTTGCCGAGCAAAACGTTTCCGCCGTATCCCGAGTTAATGGAGCAAATACTGTTTTTCTCAGGGAAATGGCAAATGTAACGCTTCTCAGGATCGAGATCTGCTTTTGCATGCAAACCGCGAACAAAGTCATTAGAAGTATCACCGAGATGTACAAAAGCATCTTTCCCCATTCTGGTCATAATGTCCATGTTCAGGACAACGTAGATAGAGTCGGTAACTTCAACGCCTACTTTAGACATTTTAGAGCCAATCGGTCCCATGGAATAGGGGATAACATACATGGTTTTGCCCTTCATAACTCCATCATACATAGGCTCAAGTATAGCCCACATTTCTTCCGGATCCTTCCAGTTGTTGGTAGGACCGGCATTTTCTTTGGTGTTAGAGCAGATAAAAGTTCTATCTTCAACACGAGCAACGTCAGTTGGATCGGTTCTATGCAACAGACACCCCGGAAGTTTTTCACTGTTGAGCGCTTCCATTTCTCCGGTAGAAATAGCTTCTTCTCTCAGTGCCTTTAATTGCTCCTCGCTTCCGTCGATCCATACAACATTAGCTGGTTTGCACAAAGCCACCATTTCGTCTACCCATTTGAGCACATTTTTGTTGTTTGTTAACATTTAATTTATCTCCTTTCACATAGATAACAAATCTTTTGAGACCGGCTTATAGAAAAGGCGAATAAAGCCTTGTACTCATATTCACTAATCTTCCCCAAATACCATTATATTGGATTGCTGTCAACAAGTCAAGGGAAAATTTACATAATTTTCCGAAAAAGCAGAAACCTACAAATATATAAAATATCATTGCCTTACTGGTTAGTTTTCTCAGATATAATCATAAAAATACCTATCCAGATTTTGTTTCATAAACTCATTATAAAGCAGATTCATGAACGTGTATTGTTAAATTTATGACAATATATTTAAGTCTAATAAACGAGATAGCGCAATGTTTTTACATTAAATCAAACAGCGGGCAAATTCCTTTGTCCGCTGTTTGATTAATATAAAATACTGCCGTATTTTTTTGCGATTTTTTCTAGAGCCTCTTTTTCAATTGCACAATCTGTATCGATCATAGCTTTTCCGTTATATAGCATCAATGCTGACTTTAAAGCCAGCTCGTCGTCTGAGCGAAACATAACCGGCAAACCTGCAAGGTGCGCATTCTCTGCAAATACCACGGAATCATCAGGAGTATCAATTTGTATTTCCAATACATCTACGCTGTCTTCCTCAGCAGCAATAAAATCGTCAGACATATCATGATGGCAGGGAATCGGCTCGGTAAAGTCCAACCGTTCGTTGCTGATAATAAAGAAGTCCTTTTCATTTGCCAAAATGATATGCTCCAGTTCGTCTTCCCGTTCTAAATGCAACGCTGTGGGGTCGAAGGAAAATAATTTTTGCCGGATACAGTCGACATGTTCAGGAGAAACACCGTTGTTTTCCAATAAAACCGAAACACCGCATTCCAGAATCGGCGTGATAGCATCTGCCATATTTTGCGGAGATAAGTCATACACATCAGGCAGGATTGGATTGGGGTTTCCGGCAGTAGGTGAAGCCGCAAGAGGAATTTTAGCAAAAGGTACCACAAGCTCTAAAACATCGGCAGACTCTTGCGGCGTTAGGTTTCCGGAAATACCGAAAGCAGCTACTCCGAGGGACTGCAAAGAAATTAAGGCAGCGGTAACGGTACCTCCGGAGGGTGTAACGCCTTCTGCATCACAAAACATCGTGACTATCAGCGGAAGCTTTTCCTTGCGCGCGGCAAAAACAGCAATGCGAGCCTGCTGTAATGTTTGGCAGTTTTCAGCAACGATAAATTCCGCCCCTTTTTCTGTCAGGCAAGCTATTTTTTTGCGTGCCTGCGACATCAACTCCGAAAAGCTACAGTCTTCCTCGGGTGCATCAGCAGCTAAAATGCCCCCTGTTATGATGCGGTTGTCCGGAGTTTCGGCAGATAATAAATTGCCGGTGTTCCGCGAGATGAATAATCGCGGTCCATAAGAAGTATCCATTTTTTTCTCCCAATTTTTTATTGCGATGCACCGAAGTGTGCAAAAGCAAAATAAAATAGTTCTTCTGAAATTCCAGCCGAGAGGCTGATTTGAAATCAATTCTATTTTTTATACTTTAGACAGCGTCTAACGGATGCTTGGATCACATAGATTCGGGAGCGCCGATTTTCAGAATCGAAAGCACATTTTTCAGCACTGTTTTGGTGGCAATGCAGAGCGAAAGTCTGGCTTGCATCAGCGCTTCTTCTTCGCCGCGCACACGGCAGGCGTTGTAAAACTTATGAAACAAAGTTGCAGCCTCAATGGCGTATTTTGTCATCTTGGACGGATCGTAATTTTTGGCGGCATCAATAATTTCATTGGGCAGCGTCGCCAAATAACGAATCAGTTCGATTTCTTCCGGTTTTTGAAGCAAGTCAAAATTACACTCGGCAGCAGACTTAGCCGCAATTCCTTCTGCTGAAAGATTTTTTAGAATACTGCAGATTCTTGCATGTGCATATTGCACATAGTAAACCGGATTCTTGGAACTTTCTTCTGCGGCTAAATCCAAATCAAAATCAAAATGAGAATTTGCTTCTCTC
>CAUHFD010000229.1 GCA_959605275.1 uncultured Eubacteriales bacterium
CTGCCAAGGATGAGAACGGCAACGGTTGTATGAAAGAATGGTGGAACATGACCGACGCCGACATCAAAGGGTGTACCGAACAGACCGATTGGTGCCGTGCCAATTATGAATATTTCAGAGGCGGCGGATTCTCTTCCCACTTTCAAACCGGGGCAGAAATGCCGATTACCATGATTCGTCTGAATTTGATCGATGGATTGGGACCGGTGCTGCAAATCGCAGAGGGCTATACCGTTATACTGCCCGAAGAAATGCATAACACGATTGATATGAGAACCGACCGCACCTGGCCGACCACTTGGTTTGCACCGCGGTTGACCGGAAAGGGCGCATTTACCGATGTTTACAGTGTAATGGCGAATTGGGGAGCAAACCACGGCGCATCCGTATACGGTCATGTCGGCGCAGATCTGATCACGCTTGCCAGCATGCTGAGAATCCCGGTTGCTATGCACAATGTTGAGGACAGCAAGGTTTACCGTCCGCATGCATGGGCTGCATTCGGCACCGACAACAAAGAAAAAGCAGACTATGAAGCCTGTGCAACCTACGGACCGCTGTATAAATAATGTCCGTATAATAAAAAAGCAAAACCCCGACCGCTTTAAGCGGTCGGGGTTTGTTAATAGCAATATAAGTTAATGCCTACTGAACAAATCAAGAATTTGATTTGTTCGAACGGCTATCTGCCGTATAATATCTCTGTATTGCCTGTTTTTCTTGTCATGGATGTATTAAAATAACGGTATTTCAACCTCTTTTCCGTCTTGCATTGCAGAAGCATGTGCACAGATACCTGCAGCTGTAATGTTTCCGCCAAGTACCTCATCAATCCACGGCTTTCTGTCCTCGACAATGCTCATTAAAAATTCATGAACCAGATGTGGATGAGAACCATGGTGTCCTGCGCCGGCACCAATTTTTAAGGAATCCTGCGGATTGAGCGGATCAAAATTACCTCCTACTGTAAAATGCTGAATTTCTTTGGGCAACATTTGATAATAATTTGGTACTTCAATTATTTCCATATTCGTTTCCCGTCCCCTTTCGCCTGCACCTTTTGATGTCAAGGTGGTTATATACGGATTGTCAGTATCTCTAAAACCCCATTCAAAACTCATTTTGCTTCCATATACAAACATTCCCTCTTGATACATTCTGGCAGTTTCAAACAGAGAACGGGTCGCTTCACCTTTTAAGCCGTTTTCAAATTCAAAAATCGCGCTCTCAATAGGATAGGGATTATTGTACTGTTTTGTCAGCCAATCCTCCATTGTTCCGGAGCCAAAGCAATGTACTTTTTTGATTCGCGATCCGGAAAGTGCAACCATCGGTCCAATTGCGTGCGTCCCATAATACATAGGCGGTAAGCCCATCCAATAAGATGGCCAGTCACTCATATCTTGATAGTGAGAACCTCTCAGAAACTGGATTTTTCCAAGACGTCCCGATTCGAGTAGATGTTTGACGTGGAAAAATTGATATGTATAAAGTGTTGTTTCCATCATCATATATTTTTTCTTGGTTTTCCGCACCGCTTCGGTAATCTTGCGGATCCCCTCCAAACTGATTGCCATTGGCACCGTACATGCACAGTGCTTTCCGGCTTCCAGCACCTGCACAGTCTGTTCTTCATGAACAGGAATCGGTGTGACAAGATGGACAGCATCTATTTCAGGATCATCCAAAATTTCCTGGAAATGATTATAGCAGCCGTCTGCCCCTATTTCTTTTAAAAAGTTTTCCTGCAAATGAGAATTAGTGTCAAATATTTTTATTTTTCCAACCAGTGGATGTTCTTTATAGATTGGGAGAAAGGCTCCCCCAAACCCCAGACCGACTAAAGCAACATTGATTTTTTTCATAAAAAGCAACCTCCTTTTTTCTTCATTATAGACCATCAACTCATATTGCACCATTGACAGCTCGGATTGGTTTCATGTATAATATGGAAAATGCAATATGAATATATTGTTAGGGGAAGTTGTATGGGACTCTATAACATAAAAAATGAACGCGTCGTACTTTCTGCCGGTCAATGCCTGTTTTCAACGGGGAATATACATCCGGACCGGATTATGGCGGAGCATGATTTGGTTTATATTCTCGAAGGTAGCTGGGAAATATGGCAAAACAATAGCCGTTATATGCTGTTCCCGGGAGATGTCATTGTTCTGCATGCCAATCAGCATCATTTTGGACTTCTTCCTTGTGAACCCCGTACCCGTACCATTTTCATCCATGTAAAAAATGATCCGGATGATTATTTCCAGGAGGATATACCAACTTCAAACCATGTTTTGTTGAACACGGTAATCCATTGTCAATTCAATGATGACATAAAAAAATATTTTAAAATTATCGTCCAACTTTTCGAGTCGGAAAATTTTCTGAAAGAAGAAAGAATTTCCTGCGTTTTACGGTTGCTGCTGATCGGTCTTGCTGACTGCAAAATGAATTCCGGACATAATCGGCTCATTCAAAAGGCCTTAATGATCATGCAGAACAACCCGGATAAAATATTCAAATCCGAGGAAATGGCAGCACAGCTCTATGTTTCTGCAAGAACCTTTCGGAATAAATTTAAGGAGGTATTCCATCAATCTTTTACGCAGTATCAAATGGAAGTTAAGCTGGAAAAGGTATGTTTGATTTTAAAGACTTATCCTGAAATGCGGACAAAAGAAATTGCAGCTAACTTCGGTTTCTATGATGAATTTCACCTAAGCAAAGTGTTTAAAAGGCATTACGGGGTTTCTCCGAGCCAATACAGAAAGGAGTCCATTGAGCTCTCCCAACAGGACAGTCGAAAACATCCGCTTTCTTGAAACACAACCCCCGGTCGCTTCAAGCGACCGGGGGTTTGTTATGAAATGCTTACACCCCTATCCCAAAAATGCGGCAGATATTGGCAACACAAAAGCATACAATTATTCCGACGGCGGTTGGGAGAACAAATGAAATCAAGGTCCATTTCATGCTTTGGGTTTCCTTTTTAATGGTCATGCAGGTAGTGGAGCAGGGCCAGTGCATCAATGAAAACAGCATGGTGCAGATCGCGGTAACCGGCGTCCATCCGTTGTCCAAAAGCAGTGTTTTTAACTGTGTCAGATCCTGGAAGTCAGTCAGACTACCCTGTGCCATATATGCCATAATCATGATCGGAATAACGATCTCGTTGGCGGGGAATCCCAAAATAAATGCCATTAAAATAACGCCGTCCAGTCCGATGAGTCGGGCAAACGGGTCGAAAAAGCCGGAACAGTGGGCAAGCAGCGACGCATCTCCGATGTGGATATTTGCCATCAGCCAAATCAGCAATCCCGCGGGCGCCGCCACAGCCACTGCTCTGCCCAGCACAAACAAGGTGCGGTCAAAGATGGAGCGCAGGATGACTTTTCCGATTTGAGGGCGGCGGTAGGGAGGCAGCTCCAGGGTAAAAGAGGAAGGAACTCCTTTTAAGATGGTCTTGGACAGCAGGCGGGAGATCCAGAAAGTCATCAGTATGCCCAATACGATCACACCGGTTAGGATGAGGGTAGACAAAGCAGATTGCAGCGCTTCGGGCAGGCTACCGACGTTGCCGGAAGCAATTCCGCCAAAGGTAAAAAACATGGTAATAATTGCGATTAGGGTAGGAAATGCGCCACCAGCCAAAGGGCAAGGTCGCACCGGATTTTGCGTCTTTTGACGCTGCCGACGAGCAGATCTCTGACAGATTCCTACTCGCCGTCCATAAAAATATGTAAATCCTTTCCGTCCCAGACGATTTTTTGCACCAACAGCCGGATCAACGTCCGTTTTTCGTGGATGGACAGGATATCAAAGTTGTTTTTCAGACTGGACAAGGCAGTGGCAAGCATATCGACTTGTATTTCTTTATCGGCTATGCTCTCCGCATGACTTTGCAGCCGTTCCCGCTCTT
>CAUHFD010000230.1 GCA_959605275.1 uncultured Eubacteriales bacterium
CAATGCTACCGGCAGCACAGAAAAATAGAAAATGATTGCTCCCGCTATGAAAAAACCTGCGAACGGCTTCTTTGTGAGATGGTGTACCGGATTCTTTCTGAGTACACCGGACTTCGTCCGAAATGGGGCATCATGACCGGCATTCGTCCGGTCAAGAATCTGCATTGGGATGAAGAACAAGGCATATCTGCTAAGGAAACAGACCGCCGCTTCGCAGAGGATTATCTGGTATCGGCGGATAAAATCAAACTTTGCCATATGATTTACGATCTGCAAAAGCCGATTATTAAAGCTTCCCGTAAAAATTCGGTTAGCTTGTATGTTTCCATCCCTTTTTGTCCGTCCCGATGCAGTTATTGCTCCTTTGTTTCTCATTCTATTGCAAGCAAAAACGCGCAGAAACTGCTTCCTGATTATGTGGAGATATTAGATAAAGAATTACATCACACTGCTCAAATTATAAAAGAATTAGGCTTGCGTTTGGAAACGGTATATTTTGGGGGCGGTACGCCAACTACTTTGTCTGCGGCGCAGCTTGCCTTGCTGTGCAAGCGGATTGAAACAGATTTCGATTTGTCGGGTGTGCGGGAGTATACCGTAGAAGCGGGACGTGCCGATACGATTACCGAAGAAAAGCTACGGGTGCTCAAGCAGGCGGGGGTATCGCGTATCAGCATTAATCCGCAGACTTTCCGTGACAGTGTGTTGCTCGAAATCGGCAGAAAGCATACAGCCGATGATGTGATACGGTGCTATGAGCTTGCCAGAAAGATCGGGCATTCTTGCATTAATATGGATTTTATCGCAGGTCTGCCGACCGATACTGTCGAAGGTTTTTACGAAACCATCAATCAGGCAGTTGCATTATCGCCTGAAAATATTACCGTTCATACTTTGTCGGTGAAGCGTTCTTCCAACTTGTTTGCCGAAAAGTCTTTTTCGGTGGAGGAACTGGCGAATCCGATTGAGGAGATGGTCAATTACGCACAGGATACCTTGCTTGCAGCCGGATATCTTCCTTACTATTTGTACAAGCAGAAAAATACGCCCGGCAATCTCGAAAATGTGGGTTACTGCAAGCCGGGGCATGAAGGACTGTATAATATTTATATGATGGAGGAAGTGCACAGCATCTTGGCATGCGGCGGCGCGGGAGTAACTAAGCTGGTGGATCAGGATACGCATAAAATCGAACGAATATTTAATTATAAATATCCGTATGAATATATAGATGGGTTCGATGTGATCTTAGAAAGAAAAGGAATGGTGAAAAATTTTTATGAGCAATGCAATTATGAAAAAACGTCTGTCGCTGGAACAGTATAATAAAATGGCACAAACCGATCCGGATGCTTTAGTGGCAGAGTCGGAAAACGATTATTATAGTCAGATTGAGCAGATTGCGGAGCATATTATGATAAATAAGGAACGCTATAAAGTTGTGTTGCTGGCAGGACCGTCGGCATCGGGAAAGACAACTACGGCTTCTAAATTGAGAAAACGGCTGGATAAGATAGGCATTCAATCCGTTTATGTGTCGCTTGATAATTTTTTTCTCGATCGGGATAAGCTGCCGTTGCTGCCGGATGGAATGCCGGATTTTGAGAGCATCCAAACGCTGGACATGGATTGTTTAAATGCTTTCTTTTCGGACTTGCTTAAGACCAATAAAGCTTCTATTCCTATTTTTGACTTTAATACCGGGAAACGAAGCAATAAAACGGTTGATCTGGAGATTGATGACAATTTTGTGGTAATTATTGAAGGAATTCATGCGTTAAATCCGGTGATTACCGCAGACCATTACAGTGAAAATTTCTGCAAACTTTATATCAGTCCGAAGAGCGAATATGAGCTGGACGGAAAAATTATTCTCAATTCCCGCAATCTGAGGCTGATTCGCCGGATGGTCAGAGATTATCATTTCCGTGGCTCCAGCCCGACGAACACCATGAAGATGTGGAAGCATGTGGTGGAAGGAGAGGATATTTATATCCGACCTTTTCGTACCACTGCCGATTTTTGGATCAACTCGGTGCACAAATATGAGCCAATGATTTTTCATCATTATCTTCTGCCGATTTTAGAAGAGGTGGAGCCGGAATGCGAGTATCAGGCGAAGTTTACCGAATTAAAAGATACGTTGGAGTTGTTCTATGATTTGGATAAAGAAATTGTACCGTTAGACTCTTTGCTTCGGGAATTTATTGGATAATTTTTGTAATGTATCGGTTTTTTCATATTTATTTCATATTTTGCGGGTATAATAGGGTTGAAAACAGGGTGCAGGCTGATTATTATGGTTTGCGCTTCGGATTGTGAGCTCCGTAAGAAGTCGCAGTCAGTGTTCGCATGAAATAATGCCTGAGTGAAAATTTGTGTTTTTCGGCTAATAAGGCAGGCGTTATTTATGATATGGCAAATCCGGTAATGGAAGTCTATGAAAAAGCTGGTAAAACCGCTGATTTACCGCTTTTGGGAAAAGAATAATCGGATCAGCGGAGAAATGGGGTTTATGATGATGGAAGAACTGTTCGGAAAGGCAAAAAAAGTTGCGAATGCTGCCGGAAAGAAAACCGGTGAACTTGTGGAAATCTCGAAACTGAAATTGTCGGCGATGCAGGTCAATACTGATATCAAAGCGCTGTATGAAAAGTTGGGCAGCGGAGTATACAGCATGAATAAGGCACATTATGAAAATTCGGAATTGTTGGAATCGTTGATTGAAGAGATCGACGAAAAGCGGGCAGAGTTAAAGAAAATCAATGATAAAATTGCGGTGCTTCAGAAAGCAAAAGAGTGTCCATGCTGTCAGACAAAAAATCCGCAGACAGCGTTTTATTGTCAAAAATGCGGTTCTAAGCTTCCGACGGCTGCCGATTCTTCTGACAATGACAGCTGCGACGGCGGTTGTGCATGTGATTGCGTCTGTGATTGCCACGCAGAGAATATTGACTCGGAAGAATAATCGAAGTTTTGTAAATCAATAACACAGGGCGTGGCCATCTACCGCGCCCTGTGTTATTGCAAAAGGAAATATTATACATCGTATCAAGAAACGGAGAAGCAAAGATGCAGTACCAGGATTATCGTCAGGCGGCGGAATATATCGGCTCAAAAATTATCGTACAGCCCGATATGGCAGTGATATTGGGCTCCGGATTGGGAAAGATGGCGAATGATCTTCCCGGAGCTATACGAATTCCTTATGGAGAGATTCCGTTTTTTCCACAGTCCACAGTGGATTCTCATAAAGGAGAATTAGTATTTGGTGAGCTTGCCGGAAAAAAGATTTTGTTCATGTCGGGCAGATTTCATTATTATGAGGGATATCCATTAGAGCAGACAGTCATTCCGATTCGTGTGTTTTATCTTTTGGGAATTAAAAAGTTGATTGTGACCAATGCTGCCGGTGGCGTGAATGAAGATTTTACACCGGGCGATTTTATGTTGATTACCGATCATATTAAATTCTTTGATGAAAGTCCGGTCAGAGGGAAAAATATACCTGAATTCGGACAGCGCTTTTTTGATTTGTCCGAGGCATATGATAAACGTTTTCGGGAAACGGCATTGGGAGCTGCGCAATCCTGTAATATCAGTTTGAGGCAGGGAATATACGCTTATATGCCGGGACCTCAGTTTGAAACACCGGCAGAAATTCGGGCGCTACGTGTGCTTGGCGCGGATGCGGTCGGGATGTCTACCGTTCCCGAGGTGATTGCTGCGAATCAATGCGGTATGCGTGTGCTGGGAATTTCCTGTATTTCCAATATGGCGGCAGGAATTCTGAGTCAGCCGATCAGTGATGATGAAGTAGTGGAGGTTGCAAACCGCGTGTCTGCACAGTTTATTGCGTTGATCACTGAAATCATTCGTCAGGATGAAGAC
>CAUHFD010000231.1 GCA_959605275.1 uncultured Eubacteriales bacterium
GAGAGGGGAAAGTCCCCTCTCCCAGAGCGTTGTCGACTTTATCGACACGCTCAAGCCGCTTCGTAAAAAACGAAGCGGCTTCTTTTCATTGTCAATATAACACCAAGGGACTGCCATCTCGGCAGTCCCTATGATCAATCTATTATTTTTTATCTTTATAAATCCTATACAGCAATGAAACTATTCTGGCGGTCTCACCCCAAACATTTTAAATATATTGAATATACCCTGATATTTTTAAGTGAAATTTCTTCATATTCATCTCATTCTTTCGAAAAAGAATACATCCAGCATTACTGTAATTATAAGATTATCACTACCCATTAACAAAATTTGATATTTGTTAATATAGGAAAGCCGAAATTCAACCGTTTCCCAACGGATTACTTATATATAAAATTGCCGTTAACTGAAATAGATTTTTCTGATTAACATTCATTTTCCGGTATACGAAACAGTACTTCTATTATCAAAATCTGCATTGATACTTTGTCTTTACAAAATAACTTAACGAAACTTTAATGATATTCTGCTGCCCAAAACACGAACTCAAATGAAATACTAATCAGATTAAGAAGAAAATAACCTGCCAGTTAAACGACTGTATGCCAAGGGTACTAATATTTGACCAAACGTCACAATTTGTGTGATTTTTCTCAAGAATTTAGATTTCTCTGAAAACTTAGAACGAACACCAACAATAAAAATCGTACCTAAAAGACACCAGGCTTTCCTACATTAACCATAGAACATGAATTTTCGCTATCTAAACAGTCCATTGGAATCGCCTCTTTCTATCATGTATTAGGTTATCTTCTATGGTTATAATATACCACGTTTTATTAGCTTTGTCAATAGTTTTTTTATAATTCATATTATTTTTTTGTTAATATTGTGTTAATCCTGTTTTCTTACTAATTTCTTGTATTTCATTCCCGAACAAAATCAATATTTTTCTGCTTTTACTTGATTTTGATATCGCTTTTTCAGATTGTATCAATTAACTTTAGATAACTATTGACTTCCGAACAAAAGCATAGTAAAATTTGATAAGACACAAAAATACGCACAAGCTATCAATAAAATAGAAAAAAGGAGCAATGCTTTATGGCTGAGCCAATGGACGAAATGGATTACACACCGGATATTTATACTTTAATTGATGAAGAGGGAAAAGAACAAGCTTTTGAGCTGTTGGATGTAATGGAAATAGACGATCAGCGTTATTTTGCTTTACTTCCCTATTTCGAAGATCCGGAAGAAGCAGTGGAGGATGACGGTGACTTAGTGGTTCTGAAAGCAGAAATGGTAGACGGCGAAGAAATGATGGCTACCATTGATGACGATGAAGAATATGAACGAATCGGCAACATGTTCTTGGAACGTATCAGTGAAATGTTTGAAGATGAGTTTGACGATGAAGATGGGGATGAATAATAATTAGTATCATTTTATTTTGTTTTTACACACTTTGGTAGAACGTAAAAATAATGTCAAAATTTACTATTGTATTTTACAGTAATACTTGTTATAATAAGTATAAAGAAAGAAAATCAAATGAATCATTTCTGCCTTGTCTCGTCAGTGCGGCTTTTTATAATCCAACACATATATAAAGGGAACTCGCTCTTTCAGCGGATTGCAGACCTCCCGGACCGGTCTTGAGCCGGTTTGGATGAAGGGAGCGCGAACCTGAGAGGCTGTTCCCACCCTGTCAGATGGACGGGTTTTATATATGCTGCACAACGGCAAGGTGGATTTTACTTTTTCAATTAATTTTGCCTCCGCTTATGCGGGGGCAAAAATTCTTACATAGGAAGATATTTCCATACTCTATCAGAAGGGAATTTGTAATTCATGAATCATTGGCTTGCCCGTACAGAATTATTAATCGGCAAACAGGCAGTTGCGCAATTACAACAGGCTAAAGTTGCCGTTATCGGTATAGGCGGCGTCGGCGGATCTGCGGCAGAAGCACTTGTGCGCGCCGGTGTCGGAAACCTTTTGCTGATAGATCATGACACTGTTGATGTCACCAATTTAAACCGCCAGCTTTTCACGACAGCAAACAACATAGGCTGCTCCAAATGCGAGGCAGGAAAATCAAGATTATTATCCATCAATCCCAATTGTAATATTACTGTTTCAGAAGCTTTTTATGCAGCAGATAATCGAGATCCGTTGTTAAATTATCAGCCGGATTTCGTAATTGATGCAATCGACACTGTTTCTGCAAAGTTGGATCTTGTTGTAACCTGCAACGAACGGAACATTCCCTTAATAAGCTGTTTGGGAACCGGAAACCGACTGGATCCCACTCAATTTGTAATCGGTGATATTTCTGACACTGCCAAATGTGGCTGTGGCTGCGGTTTAGCGCGTGTGATGCGCCGTGAATTAAGAAAACGAGAGATTTATACCCATCCTGTCGTATATTCTACCGAGATGCCTAAAACAATCGTTTGTCCGGACAGCACCAACGGTCGCCACAGCCCTGCAAGTATCTCTTTTTGTCCGCCGGTTGCCGGATATCTTCTGGCAAGCTATGCGGTAAAACAACTGATCAGCAAAACAGAGAGCGATGAATAAAGCCCGCCGGTATCATCGGCGGGCTTTATTCATTGCTCTTATCGATATATATTCCGTAAAAATGATATCACTGCCTTTTCCATGTTAATCTGCCCATCTCGCAAAGATTTTTCCAATGGAGCTGCCGGATCAGATATCTTAACCACCGCCTGTACGCCGGATTCATACAATTTATCCAGACCTTTTCCCACTTTTCCGGCAAAAATAATGACCGGAACATCAAAGCGCTTTGCAAGCTTGGCAATACCGGACGGAGTTTTTCCCATGGCAGTCTGAAAATCTACGCTCCCCTCTCCGGTAAAGATATATTCTGTACCGGGTATCCGCTCCTCTAAACGGGAATACCGCAGCAACAAGTCAATACCGCTCTCCATTTTAGTGCGAAAGAACGCCAAAAATGCAACTCCTAATCCACCTGCCGCTCCTGCACCCGGTAAAGTATCTACATTCCTTCCGAATTGCTGCAGCAAAACATGAGCGTAATTTTTCAGTGCTATTTCTAAATCCGCAATCATGGCGTCATCGGCGCCCTTTTGCTTCGCAAACACACGGGATGCGCCCTGTACTCCTGTCAATGGATTTTTCACATCGCTTGCTACTGTAACTTCTAAATTTTTCAGCCTTTTATCAAATTTCTGCATATCTATTTGTGCAAGATGGGTCAAGCCTAATCCACCAGGCGCAACAGGTTGTCCTTCAGTGTCCAAAAAACTTGCTCCCAATGCAACCAGCATCCCCGCACCGCCGTCATTGGTACAGCTTCCGCCCAAACCAACAATTAGTTTGGAAATGTTCCGATCCAAAAGATGTTTTATTAATTCACCAACACCATATGAAGTAGCTTTTCCGGGATTTCTCTGTTCCGGAGAAATTAACTGCAAACCGCAGCATTCCGCTATTTCAATTACAGCAGTATCTGGCGTCAACAAGCCATAATGAGCCTGCACCGGCTCTCCGAATGGTCCAGAAACGGTATGCTGGCAAATACTGCCGCCGGTCATGGCAGTCAAGCTCGCCACTGTTCCCTCTCCGCCGTCTGCCATTGGGAATTTAATACATTCTGCATCCGGAAACACGCTGTAAATACCTCTTTCCATTGCTGCTGCCGCTTCCTGTGCCGTCATGCTCTCCTTAAAAGAATCAGGAGCTAAGATAAACTTTTTTTCCGCCATTTTATCGCCTCCATTCGAGGTTTTTGTTTCCGTTTTTATTTGTTTTTATACTAAAATCTGATTGAAAGCTTTAATCGATTTCCGAGAATGAATTGTGCCAGAAAAGGCAGACGA
>CAUHFD010000232.1 GCA_959605275.1 uncultured Eubacteriales bacterium
AAAATAATGAAATAAAAAGTAGTGCGCACTCAAAATACAGATGTCAGTACCATATGGTCTTTGCGCCAAAATACAGGCGAAAAGAGGTATATGGAAAAATCAAAAGAGATGTAGGAGAGATACTAAGATAGCTGTGTAATCAAAAGGGAGTAGAGATTATCGAAGCACAAGCTTGCCCGGATCACATACATATGCTGGTGAGCATCCCACCGCATATAAGTATAGCACAGTTTATGGGATATCTCAAAGGGAAAAGTTCGCTGATGATTTTCGACAGTATGCCGCCTGACTTTGACAATAAATACTACTCTATTTTAATTGTAATCGTTATAGATGTCAAGATGATTTCAAAATCGTTCACAAATGGCATGATTTATTCAAGATCATGCTGCCTGTTTTATTCTGATAAAATTAAATAAATAATTTAAAATGCAGTGGAATTAGCTATCATCTTGACTTTTTACGCTGCTTAGGTTATTATATAATTAATTTATTTATATAAATAGAGCTGTAACGATATTTTGCGTTCTACGAAAAAGGATACACAGATAGCCGCTCAAGTCGCTTTTCTTCGGATGCTTTACAGCAATCGAAAATGACGGATCGCATACGTTCGAAACAAACCACCGAAACCATTTCAAAAAAGAAAGGATGATAAAGATGATCTTTGCGGGAATTGATATCGGCGGAACCAAATGTGCAGCCTGCATCGGAAAAGAATCCGATAAAGGAGAACTCCAAATTCTGTCCAAAGAGAAATTTGATACGATAAAGGACAGACCATATGATATGATTGCCGTTTTACAGGACTCTCTGCATAAACAACAAGCCAAAATGGGGCACGTTCCGCTTAGCGGTATCGGCATTTCCTGCGGAGGGCCGTTATCCTCTAAAACCGGCACCATCATGGCGCCTCCGAATCTCCCGAAATGGGATAACATCCCCATTGCAGACGCTTTCGAGAAAGAATTTAAAGTACATACCACACTGCAAAACGACGCCAACGCCTGCGCGATAGCTGAATGGAAATACGGTTCTGGAAAAGGGACCAACAACTTTGCATTTCTCACCTTCGGAACCGGATTCGGTGCCGGACTCATCTTAAATTCACAGCTATACTGCGGCTCGAATGACATAGCCGGAGAAATCGGACATATCCGCGCGGAAGCAGACGGCCCCGTAGGATACCGTAAGCACGGCTCCTTTGAAGGATTTTGCAGCGGAGGCGGAATCGCACAATTGGGACGAATGATGGTCGTCCGCGAAACAGCCGCCGGAAATATGCCCAGACTGCTCTCGGAATGCGGCGATATTCCCTCCATTAATGCAAAAGCCATCGCCGAGCTTGCCGAGCAAGGCGATGCGCTATGTCGTGAAATTTATCGGATCAGCGGGGAAAAGCTGGGAAAAGCGCTCAGCATCATGGTGGATCTGTTAGACTTGGATGCCATTTCGATCGGAAGTGTTTTCACACGCAGTTATCATCTGCTGTGGGACGCCTGCAACAAAGTCATGGAACAGGAATGCCTGCCTATCTGTTACCGGCACTGCCGCATCGTAAAAAGCGCGCTGGGCGACAAGGTAGGAGATATTGCGGCGCTTGCCGCTGCGGTTTACAGCGCCAAAAGTCATGGCGATTCGGCACACGCTTCTATCCCCGACGAGCTTCTCTGAAACGGAGTAAACATCCCTGCTCGCAGAAAAGCCGGTCAATCACAACCGCCGAGCCCGCTACGATTCGAGCGTCGTTTTGTATCGGAGAGATATGCACGGCAACGCTACGATAAGGATTGGTAATCGTACCGTTGATCTTTTCCTTGATTTTTTGCAGCAGCAGTTCGGGACGATATGCAATTTCTCCCGTCAAAATAGCTGCGTCCAACCCCAGCATATTATTCATATTCATGATCACATGACCCAAATAATCTGCCTCTAAAGCAATATACCGCCGGCAGAGCGTATCTTCGTCATATGCAAGGTCTACCAGCTCACGCCATGACCCGATGTTCCGCCCCGCATGGTTGATTTCATATAGAATAGCAGAAGTAGAAGCATATAGTTCGATACATCCGCGGTTTCCGCAAGAACACAATCTGCCGTTAATATCAATAGAAGTATGCCCTGTTTCTCCTCCAAAGCCGTTTTTGCCGGAATATACCTGTCGGTTCAGCACCAAGCCTGCACCGAAACCGGCATTGACATTCAATAAGACAAAACTATCGTATTGCTTACCGATCCCCATGCTTTTTTCAGCTTTGGCAAACGCAAGGCTGTTATGTTCCATGTATACAGGGTAAGAAATGCGCTTTTCAAGCTCGTGATACAAATCGAGATTATGCCAGCGTTCAAAAAAGCCGGGCGGATTTAACAATTTTCCGTTTTCGGAATCAACAGGGCCAGGAACCGCCACACCCGCGGCAATAATCTTGGAAGCAACATTCTGATTGCGTTCGACCAATTCAGAGATCCTTTGGGCAATCCAATCCAGACAGATCGTATAATCCGGCACCGTTTCAAAACGGGGGCAACGATCCACTACCTGCCCTTTGAGATTGCATATGCCGATATCGACACCGTCACGGTCAACGCTGACACCGATGATATATCCCCAATTCGGATCGATCTCCAACAAGGTCGGTTTGCGTCCGAGCGCCGCTGTGTCCGATGATATTTCAGTGTCGTAAAGCATCCCCTCCGCGATCAGCTCCTCGACAATGATACTGACCGACGCTTGCGTCAGCCCGGTCTTTCCGGCCAGTTCGATGCGGGAAATCGGCTTTTCATTGACGATATTCAAGATTTTTCTTTGATTCTCATATTTCATTTCCTGGCGGTGTGTAACCGCTCTTTTTTCCTGGCCGGACATCATCCTCGCTCCTTTGGTTGCTTTTTGATACTAAAATCTAATGGAAAGCTTTCATTGGATTTTAGTATTATCATGGTATCACGCCGGCTTGCCGATGTCAAACACAAAATTTTTTCTCACATTCAATTGATCAAACATTATCTGATCCCATGCAACATACGCTTTGCATGACATAACATCTATGAAACCATAAATGAAGAAAGGAATAAATACTGTGAAAGAAAAATTATTTACAGAATTGATCACACGCTATCCTGCCTTGAATCCATGCGTCGAGGAAATCCAAACTGCCTGCCGGATCCTGACCGAAGCGATCAAGCAAGGCGGCAAAATACTGCTTGCCGGAAACGGCGGAAGCTGCGCCGACTGTGATCATATTTCCGGCGAATTACTAAAAGGTTTTCTGAGTAAGCGTCCGCTGACAGAGGCGGACAGGCTGGCTTTTGCCCCGTATGAAAGCGGAACGGCTCTTGCCGAGCAATTGCAATACGGCATACCCGCGCTCCCCTTACCGGCATTTTCGGCACTTTCCACCGCATTTGGCAATGATGTCGAACCGGATGCCGTTTATGCGCAGCTTGTGATGGCGTTGGGAAAGCCGACGGATGTGTTCATCGGATTGTCCACTTCCGGAAACGCCAAGAATGTCTGCCAAGCGGTGATCACCGCCAAAGCGCGCGGACTCAAGGTAATCGGTCTGACCGGCATCGGCGGCGGCAAGCTGGCCGGCTTATGTGACTGCTGCATCAAAGTACCGGAAAAAGAGACATTTAAAGTGCAAGAATTGCACTTGCCGGTATATCATTGCATCTGTGCCGTATTGGAAGCGGAATTTTTTCAATAAAATATAGAATGACAAGAAAGGTTGGTGAAAGGTGTATCATTTTACTGCATAAGATGGTACATCCTGCAAGATGAAATTATTCATTGATACTGCAAACGTAGACTACATCAAGGAGGCAAATGATTTAGG
>CAUHFD010000233.1 GCA_959605275.1 uncultured Eubacteriales bacterium
CTGTCCAAGGCTCTGCGCCAAAGAAACCGGCTTTTAGTTTCAAGTCCGCAGGAGTTAATCCCATTTCTTTTAAGGTTTCTCCCAGATATAACGCATAAGAAGGCGTACAGCAAAGAATGGTGGAACCGAAATCCTTCATTACCTGGATCTGCCGTTTCGTATTTCCGGTAGAAACAGGAATCACGGTTGCACCGATTTTTTCTACACCGTAATGGATGCCGAGTCCGCCGGTAAACAGCCCATAGCCGTATGAAACATGAACAAAATCCGATTTGCTTCCTCCGATAGCCGTTAAAGCCCTTGCGGTGCAGTCAGACCAGATATCGAGGTCGTGTTGTGTATAACCAACGACAATTTGCTTCCCGGTTGTACCGCTGGATGCATGGATGCGGACAACTTCTTCTGCGGGAACGGCGAACAATCCGTATGGATAGGTGTCGCGCAAGTCCTGTTTATAAGTAAAGGGCAGCTTAGACAAATCGGCGATTGATTTAATGTCCTCCGGTGCAATGCCGGCTTGATCCATTTTAGCACGATAATGCGGAACGTTTTCGTATACTCTTTTTACGGTGGCAGACAATCGATAAGATTGCAGCGCCTCCATTTGATAGCGAGGGGCGGTTTCGATTTCTTTATCCCAATACTGTGGCATCTGAATTTCTCCTTTTTACTTTGCTGCTTTCCCGAGAGCGAATGCTTTTTGATTCAACTCCATGAATTTTTCCGGTACGCAGGCAGTCAGTGCTTTTTGCCATATTTCATCTTCCATATTCATGAGGCTAGCGAGAACGCCCATTAAAACAACATTTGTCGCTTTTGCAGAACCTGCTTGCTCCGCTAAGCTTAAAGCATCTACGTCAATCACATTTGCACCGAGTGAACGGCATTTTTCGATTAAATTCTCCGGGTAGGAGGCAGCGCCGGTAATGACCGGCATCGGATCGATTTTCTGGGTGTTTACAATTAAAGTGCCGTCTTTTTTCAGATAGGATATCCATCTCGTGCCTTCCAGCTGTTCGAATGAGATAATGGCATCTGCTTCTCCGGGCTCAATGGTAGGGGAGAACACCTGGTCACCGGCTTTGACATAGGTAACAACCGAGCCGCCGCGCTGTGACATGCCGTGTACCTCGGAGACTTTGACATCAAATCCTTTTTGCATAAATACATTGCCGAGCAGGCGGCTGGCAAGCAAAGACCCCTGTCCGCCGACGCCGACAATCATAATATTATAACTGTTTTTCATGTGGCATATCAATCCTTTTTATATTCATTTTCTTTAGCTGATGAACGGGATCTTTTTTACTCTGATATCGCATCAAATTTACACATTTGTTTGCAAAGGCTGCATCCTACGCATTGGGTAGAATCTATGACGGATTTTCCGCCTTTGAAGCTGATTGCGGGACAGCCGACTTTCAGACAGGCTTTGCAGCTTTTGCATTTATCCGAATGAACTTTTAAAGGCGGATTGTGTTTGACATATTTTAACAATGCACAAGGACGCCTTGCAATGATTACGGACGGCTCATCAACCGAAATTTCTTCCCGAACAGCTTGCTCTGCAGCGGCGAGATCGTGGGGATCAACTACCCGAACCCGTTTAATACCGACAGCATGGCAAAGGGCTTCCAGATCAACAGCTGAAGTCGGATCTCCTTTGATGGTATAACCGGTAGTAGGATTCTGTTGATGACCTGTCATGCCGGTGATGGAGTTATCTAATATAATAACGGTTGAATGTCCTTGATTGTAAGCGATGTTAATCAACCCGGTGACACCTGAGTGCATAAAGGTGCTGTCACCGATTACGCATACCGACTTTTTGGTACTCTCTGGGCGCGCTTTGTTGAAGCCATGTATGCCCGATACCGATGCTCCCATACAGATGGTAGTATCGATTGCGGCAAGCGGCGCCTGCGCTCCTAAGGTGTAACAGCCGATATCGCCGAATACGGTCAGTTTCAGCTTGCTTAACACATAAAACATTCCGCGGTGCGGACATCCTGCGCACATGACCGGGGGACGCATAGGAATGTTTTCATCTAAGGTGACATATTCTTTGGCAGGCAGATTCATTTTTTCCGCAACCAATTTTTGTGAAAATTCCCCGATTGCCGGAAAAATTTCTTTGCCGATCACTGAAACACCGATTTTCTTACAATGTGTCTCGATAATGTCATCTAATTCTTCGATAACGTAGAGCTTGTCAACTTTTGCTGCGAAATCCTTGATTAGATTGACCGGCAGCGGATTGATCAGTCCAAGCTTCAGATAGCTCGCCTTGTCCCCAAATACTTCTCGGGCATATTGATAAGAAATACCGGCGGTGATGATACCGATTTTAGTATCTCCCATGATGACTTGATTCAAGTCAGTTGTTTCTGCAAGCTCTGCCAAGTCGGACTGACGTTTTTCTACAATCGGGTGTTTGCGTTTTGCCATTGCCGGCATCATGACGTATTTGGCAATATCCTTTTTATACTCTTTCAGCTCCGGCTCCATGCGGTCTTTAGGCTCCACCAAACTTTGGGAATGGGAAACACGGGTACACAGCCGATACAAAACCGGTGTATCAAACTGTTCCGAAAGTTGATAGGCCTTTTCTATGTAATCCTTACATTCTTTAGAATCGGCAGGCTCTACCATGGGCAGCTTTGCCGCAATCGCATAATGTCGGGAATCCTGTTCGTTTTGGGAGGAATGCATTCCGGGATCATCGGCAACGGCAACGATCATACCGGCGTTTACTCCGGTGTAGGAAGCAGTAAAGATCGGATCTGCGGCAACGTTTAAGCCGACGTGTTTCATGGCGCAGAAAGAGCGTGCCCCGCTGATAGATGCACCGATTGCCACCTCGGCAGCGACCTTTTCGTTTGGCGCCCATTCGCAATATATTTGATCGTATTTGCTGGCGTATTCTGTAATTTCGGTGCTGGGTGTTCCGGGATAACTGGAAACAACTTTGCATCCGCTCTCAAATAAACCTCTGGCAACGGCTTCGTTACCAAGCATTAGTGTTTTCAAAGTGTTAGTCCTCCTGTAAAAGTATCTTGTTTAACGGTGCTTTGGAATACAGCCGTCAATGATGCCGGTTTCTTTTATTGTTTTTGATTTCTTAATGCTCACTGAACACTTCAAAAACAACGATAGCAAAGCATTTTGCCGTTGTTTTTGAAGTGGCAAAGTGCAAGGTTTTTGATTGCTTTTTGAAAAATCCTTGCACTTTGTATTACGATTTCATTCTGAAAGCGTAATCTGTGTTCGCATCAAGAAATGTTGAACCAAGAAAAATGCGAAATTTCGTATTTTTTCTTGGTTTGTACGGCGATAGCCGTTTGAACAAATCAAATGTTTGATTTGTTCAGTAGACATTTCTTAAATCCAGTATACGCTTTGCTTTTCCCTGGAAACGCTCCAGAGATTTGGGTTCCACCAGGGTTATTTTCAGCATCAAGCCAAGCACGGTATGTATTTTGTTTTGAATGGCTCGCTGCAGACTTTCCAGCTCTCCGTATCGTTCGAGTAGAGAACTGTCAGTCAATTCCACTTTCACTTCTAGGTTATCCATGTGACCGTTGCGGGTGACAACAAGCTGGTAGTGCGGTCCGATGTGGGGCATACCGATTAAAACGCTTTCAATTTGAGAGGGGAAGACATTGACGCCTTTAATTTTCAGCATATCATCGCTTCTGCCCTTGATTTTGTCCATTCTTGCCATGGTGCGACCGCATTTGCAGGGCTCATAGTTGATGCGGGAAATATCCTTTGTCCGATAGCGAAGCAACGGAAACGCTTCTTTGGTCAAAGTGGTAATGACCAGTTCGCC
>CAUHFD010000234.1 GCA_959605275.1 uncultured Eubacteriales bacterium
TCCATCCTCTGCTTGGTAAAGAAAGTCAAAATCCCTTGTTGAATAGCATTGAGCAGATTGTCTATGGCTTTTGGCATTTCAGTACATTTTCTGTCAGTCCGTGGACAACCTTTTCGGAGGGCTCCCCCGAGTAATGTTTTCCAATGCCTTCCAGCATAAATTCAGGCAAAATACCTTCTGCACTGTCTGAAATCAATTCAGTTGCGGATATAACCTTTACACCGTTTCTGCGAAGAATTGATTTGTAATGCGCGGAGTCATAACGGTTTCGGGCAACCGGTCAAGTTTCCATACGATGACAGTATCAAACAGACCCTTTGCGCTATCTTTATCATTCGCTGAAAATCAGGACGATTATCCGTTTTAGCAGACAACGCTCTGTCAATATATGTACCGATAATTTGGATGTCGTTCTTTTCTGCAAACGCCTTGCATTCACGCAGCTGTCCTTCGATGGATTCTTCCCACTGATTATCGGAGGAATATCGGGCATAGATTACGCCGTTCATTGTATCACCTCTGTGTTATAATATTGCGCTTGGGCATACCAAAGCTCATGGTATTTCCCGTTTTCGTCAGCAACAAGCTCGTCATGGCTGCCATGCTGCACGATCTGTCCGTTATCAAACACAGCGATCTCATCGCAGAACCGACAGGAGGAAAGCCGGTGACTGATATAAATGGCGGTTTTATCCCCAACAAGCTTATTAAAATTTGAGTAAACCTCTGCTTCCGCAACAGGATCAAGGGCAGCGGTCGGTTCGTCAAGAACAATAAACGGAGCGTCTTTATATAATGCTCTGGCAAGGGCAATCTTCTGTGCCTCCCCGCCCGAAATCTCCACACCGTTTTCCTCAAAATCCTTATAAAGGAAGGTGTCAAGCTCTTCCGGCATATTCTGAAGCCTCTCTTCAAAGCCGGAATCAAACAAACATTTCGTTACCTCCGCTTTATCATACATGGTTTTTGCCGCCACATTTTCACCAAGCGGATAAGAAAACAACACGAAATCCTGAAACACCACCGAAAAGACAGACATATATTCCTCGTAGTTGTATTTCTTAATATCAATCCCGTTGAGCAATATCTCTCCTTCAGTTGGGTCATACAGACGACACAACAGCTTGATAAAGGTTGTTTTCCCGCTTCCGTTCATACCGACAACGGCAAGCCGCTCACCTACACGAAATTTCATCGAAACATTTCGCAAGGCATATGTTTCGCTTCCGGGATATTTGAACGATACATTGCAAAACTCAATTTCATAATCCCGGTCTATCCGTTTTTCCACCGTCAGGCTGCCCTGATACATTCGATTGGGAATATCCAGAAACTCAAAAATCAGCTTCAGAAAGGAGGCGTTATTCCGCATTCCTCCCATAATACCGATCGAAGAGCCAATGCTTCCCGCAACCCGCGTAACAGCAGATACATATTGCGTAACAGCGCCGATTCCGAATGCACCGCCTAATGCTTTCAGACAGACAAAAATATATACAACTCCGGTAAACAAAACCGATACAGCTGACGATGCCGCATTATAACACCCCACCGGACCTTTTGCCAATCTTGCGAACATTCCTTTGGAACAAAATGTTCCGGTTTTATCTTTCCCATATTTATCGCAGATCAAATCCTGTCGATAAATCCGTATATCTTCTGAAAATTCTTTTCTAAAACCCAAAAAACCAAAATATCCAAACAGGCGATTTGCGAAATTGTGCGAATCAGAATTCAGCGCATAATAGCTTCCTGCTTTATTGGCAAGCAGAGGCGCTATATAGGTGATTGCCAGCATCACCGAAATAATCAACAGGATAAACATCGGATTGTTCAGCACGGTAAATCCGCCGGCAGTATCCGGTACATGGCTTGTAAAAAGCGATACCGTCAGAACAACGCCGCCAAGCAAGGTGAATAACCCAGAAAGGATCCCCTCAATATGACCGTACACCCGATTGAGTCCCCATCCGCCACCGTTGCGGTTTTGCTCGATCGTATGATACATCTCATGTGTCTTGGGATTATCCGCATCCGGATAGTCCATGCTCATCATTTTTTCGGAAAATATCTGCTGCACCTTATAATACAGCCCGGCGCATTCAACATCACGCCACGTGTGCAAAAAAGCCGCGGCAAGAGAGATAAACGCCGCCGACAACAGTATAATCAGAACAAGCCTTGTCAGTACAGACGGATTTCGACCTTCGGTCAATTCAGTGATCAGCAAAGCGGAAAGATAAATTCCTATATAAGGAGTCAGAGAGTCCCATGCAACACAAACGAGCCTAGATATAATCATATGAGGACATCGTTTATAAATAAGCGCGAAAGCCCGCCGGTTCAGCTTCCATGCTTCACGCCATTTCAGCAGTTTCTTGTCCTTTTTCACAAACATCCCCCTCTCTGTAATATTTGCTCTGAATTTCAAACAGCCGAGCGTATTCACCAGATAACTTCAGTAATTCCTCGTGTGTACCTTCTTCTGCAATTTTATGATTGCTAATCAGCAAAATCCGGTCGCAAAATCGGGTAGAAGCCAGACGGTGGGAAATATAGACAGAAGTGCAGCCTTTGGTCATTTCATTGTATTTGCTGTACATATCCGCTTCTGCAATCGGGTCAAGGGCTGCAGTCGGCTCGTCCAGAATAATAAACGGCGCTTTTTTATAAAGGGCACGGGCAAGCATTAGTTTCTGTGTCTCTCCACCCGACAATTCCGCTCCGTCTTCGTAAACAGATCGGTTTAAATTGGTCTGATAACCGTCTTTCAAGGAATTAATTTTAGAGGTCAGTCCCGCTTTTTCCGCACAATTTTTTATCCGCTCCATATCGTAATTTTCCTCTGTCTGCGCCACATTGGTTGCCAATGTTCCTGCAAGCAGCGAAAAATTTTGAAATACCGCCGAAAACATTGCGTAATAATCCAGCCGATTAAAATCCCGGATGTCGTTGCCGTCAAGCAAAACTTTCCCGTGTGTCGGGTCAAAGAATCCACATATCAGCTTCACAAGCGTTGTTTTTCCTGCACCGTTAAGTCCGACAACCGCGACCTTCTCTCCGGGGTGGATGGTTAGGTTAATATCCTCCAGTGTATAATCATCTGCTCCCGGGTATTTGAAAAACACATTTTCAAGCTTGATTTCGTGCTGAGCGCCGGTAGCATCTGAGAGCTTTACACCATCTTGAAACCTGAAAGGCTCCGGATATTCCAGAAATTCTCTTATTGTAGAAATATCAAGACTTTGCCGGTACAAGGTTGTCATGCTTCCTAAAATTCCAGTTACCCATGCCGTAAAGCCGCCGACTGCGGAAAAGTAAAGGAGAAACGCGGAAACGCTTAAATCCCCTGACAGTACCAGAGAAATTAAAACAAAATAGGCAAGCCCGTTTCGCAGAATGGTAATCACCAAATCCAATATGCTTCCCCATATGTAGACATTATGTGCACGACGGTGAAAGGTGGTATATGCTGTCATTGCCTTATCGGTAATTTCCTGCATCCACGGTTTCATTTCGAAAATCCGGATATCTTTTGCGGCGGTATAATTTTGGGCTTGCCGGATTTGATACCAGAGCTTTCTGGAAATCTCGCCCTCTTCTTCCCGATGCCGGTATCCGTAACTGGTCAGCTTCTTATTTACAAAATAGCCGATCATGGAGGTCAGTAAAATCACAAGCATCAACCATATATCCACTGACACTAGCAAAAACATATAAAAAACAAATCCGATGCAGTTTTGTGCCAGGGATGTGAGTGTTTCCCAAATAGCTTCAGTTGCTTCCCGATTGTTACTTG
>CAUHFD010000235.1 GCA_959605275.1 uncultured Eubacteriales bacterium
GGCTTCCCATATTGTAATTAAGCATCACATTTCCTCCGCAGCGTGTTTTGATAACATTATAGCAATGTTGTTTTAAAAAAGCAATATATCGGAATTTTATAACTATTTTTATGGTTGAAAATGGACAGGTAATACCATATAGTAATATTATAAACATTTTGGATCGTTTTAAAATTACAAGTCAGAAAGAGAGGGCATATATGAATTTCAGAGAAAATGTAAAGGCAATTTTGAATTATGAAAAATATGATAAAATGCCGGTTGTTTCTTTTGGATATTGGATAGAAACCTTGCAGAAATGGGCGCATGAAGGGCACATCACCCAGGAAGAGGCAGAAGGGTATGCTAAATATGGTGATAATTCCGAAGCGGATCGTTCGGTCATGAAACGGCTTGGATTTGATTTTAACTGGAATTCCTGTGTAGGAATGACGGTAGGACTTTCGCCTTGTTTTGAGCATACTATTCTGGAAAAGAAGGCGGATGGCAGTCAGGTTGTTCGAGATGAACAGGGGCTGATTGTGTTGGAAAAACCGGGCATTGTTTCTATCTCGGCGGAAATAGGCACTTCTCTGGTCGACCGGAAAGCATGGGAAGAACAGTATCTTCCTAAATTGCAATGGAGCGAAGATCGTGTTAACATTGAATATATGAAAACATTAATTGATGATACAAATCGAGAGATTCCGATAGGACTTCACTGCGGTTCCTTAATCGGTTATATGCGTAATTTGCTTGGCGTGGAACAGCTTAGCTATCTTTATGCAGATGATGAGGAACTTTATGCGGAAATTGTGGATACATTGGCAGAGTTGTGTTATCGCTGCACAAAAGTTGCTTTAGAAACCGGAGCAAAATTTGATTATGCTCATTTTTGGGAAGACATTTGTTTTAAAAACGGTCCGTTAGTATCGCCATATGTATTTGAGGATTACGTTGCGCCTCATTATAAAAAAATCACAGATTTGTTGCATCAATATCATGTCGATATCGTTTCGGTTGACTGCGACGGCTTGATTGATACATTGGTGCCGATTTGGCTTAAAAACGGGGTAAACACGATGTTTCCGATTGAAGTAGGCACATGGGATGCAAACATTAAGCCGTGGAGAGAAAAGTATGGACAACAATTGCGGGGTGTAGGCGGAATGAATAAAACAGTGTTTGCTCGTGATTATAAAGCAATTGATGAAGAAATTGAACGTTTGAAACCGTTGATTGCGCTGGGCGGTTACATTCCTTGTCCGGATCATCGCATTGCGCCGGATGCGAAATTTGAGAATGTCCAGTATTATTGTGAGAAAATGAACCGACTTATGTAATGATATTGAATAGTGACGTTAGAGATTCAAAAAATAATATGTTCCAATTGCCGACCGATATGGTCGGCATTTTTTTCGGAAACATAGAATTCTGTAACAAAACATGTATGATTATATTGACAAAAGAAAATAAGAACAGTATAATTAATATAAAAAGTTATACTAGTTATACCGTTGAAAAGAAGTGTACATGATGCAAAAAAATTCTGAAGATCAAAAGAAATTTATGAGCTCTGTAAAAGTGGGACCCAAAGGTCAAATCGTAATTCCGAAGGAAGTACGTGATATGTTTGGGATACAACCGGGAGACACTTTAATGTTGCTTGCCGACGCTGAAAAAGGGATAGCAATTGAACGGATGAGTATTTTCCATAAAATTGCAGATGCAATTTTATTCGGAAAGGAATTGTATCCGGAACGAAGCGAAGAAGAAAATCGTATTTTTGCAGATACGCTCCGAGAGATTATAGAAAATGAAGAACAGAAATCTAATCACTAGTCTTATAATGTAATGTCTACTGAACAAATCAAAAATTTGATTTGTTCGAACGGCTATCTGCCGTATAGACATTCCTTGATGCGAACACAGATTTCGATTGCACCCTGAAATCGAAATCCAAAGTGCAAGGTTTTCGTAAAAAATCAATCAAAAACCTTGCACTTTGCCAATTCAAAAACAACGGCAAAATACTTTGTTATCATTGTTTTTGAATTGTTCAGTGAGCATTAATGTAAGAAATGAAAGTTTTGTAATGTTCGGGAAATGGTGATTTGTTTAATGAAAAGAAGGGAGTGTAAAGCAATGACTGCTATTCAAACTTTCGGGCTCACCAAAAAATATAAAGATAAAACAGCAGTACATCCATTGGATTTAATAATCGATCAAGGAGAATTGTTCGCGTTATTAGGAATCAACGGTGCCGGAAAATCCACGATCATTAAAATGTTATCCTGTCTGTTAAAACCCACCGGAGGAGATGCTGTTATTTTAGGGAACAGTATTGCTACTGATGCTTTAAAAGTGAAATCCAAAATAAATATTTCTCCGCAGGAAACAGCAGTGGCGCCGAATTTGACTGTTCGGGAAAATTTAGAATTAATTGCCGGAATATATGGCAGCAGTAAAAAAGAGGCAAAACAAAAAGCAGAAGATACGATTACGGCATTCGGCATGGAAAAAATTGCTTCGGAGAAAGCAAAAAAATTATCAGGTGGATGGCAGAGACGCCTTAGCATTGCAATGGCATTGATATCCGAACCTGAAATTTTATTCTTAGATGAGCCTACATTAGGATTGGATGTATTAGCAAGACGCGATCTATGGCGTACTATTCGGCAGTTAAAGGGGAAGGTTACCATTATCTTGACCACCCATTATTTGGAAGAGGCAGAAGCGCTGTCTGATCGCATCGGAATTATGTCAATGGGCGTTTTGACATCTGTGGGAACGGCGGATGAACTGAAACAGAAGGCTGGTACTTTAAATTTTGAGGATGCGTTTGTGAAACTGGCGGAAGAGGGGATATCGCAATGAAGATACTAGCTTTTTCTTCGAGAAATGCTAAAGAAATATTGCGTGACAGGCTTAATTTGATGTTTGGAATTGGGTTTCCGGTGATTTTGTTGTTATTGCTGTCGGCTATTCAATCCAATATTCCGATTCCGCTTTTTGAAATCGAGTCGCTTTCACCAGGAGTCACAGTATTCGGTCTATCTTTTGTTTCACTGTTTTCCGGAATGTTGATTGCAAAGGACAGAACCAGTTCTTTTATGTTAAGATTATTTGCATCACCCATGTCGGCAGGAAATTTTATTGTCGGATATATTATTCCTTTGATCCCGATGGCAATTTTGCAGATGGCTGTTTGCTTTCTTGTTTCGTTTTTTCTGGGGCTTCCAATCACTGTAAATGTCATCTTTGCGCTTGTTGTTTTAATTCCTGTAGCGCTGTTGTACATTGCAATCGGACTGTTGTGCGGGAGCCTATTTAATGATAAAGTGGTTAGCGGTGTTTGCGGAGCCTTACTCACCAATTTGAGCGCATGGCTGTCCGGAACGTGGTTTGATCTGAAGCTGATCGGTGGAGGTTTTCAGGCGGCAGCAGAAGTTTTACCATTTATGCATGCTGTTGAAGCGGGAAGATCGGCGTTGTCCGGTAACTATGCAGATGTTTTACCGGACATTCTCTGGGTCATTGGTTATGCAGTAATGGTTATGTTTTTAGCCATTTTTGTATTTACATCAAAAATGAAAAGTGATAATCAGTAAATATTTTATTTTGCGAACCAGTGTTTATGGAAACAAGATGTTTTCCGCCTTTTTAGGCGTTGGAAGATATCTTGTTTTTTGTGTTTTTATGGAAACAAAAGGACTATCTTGTAGTTTTGTCAATGATGTGAGACTGAGAAATCGAAAAAATGATTGATGACTA
>CAUHFD010000236.1 GCA_959605275.1 uncultured Eubacteriales bacterium
CTTAGACCACGACGAAGTGAGCGAATAAATTAGGCTTTTTGTTCGCGAAATAAGTTTATTATAAAGTTATTCTTTTTTTAAATCCAGCTTAATTTCACCATGTTTTTCTTCATACTTTTCAATGGCATCCCGTATCAGTACAATAATTTCGCTATTAGCGCTACGCCCTTCATAGTTAGCCAAAACATGCAGTTTATGCAGCATCTCCTGCTCGATCCGGATAGATAAACTTTTTATAGCCATATTAAAACTCCTAAATATATTTATTTTATGTTTATTTTATATCTAATATGTGCTATAATGGGATAAATGAACGCATTTTATATCTAAAACGTGTTTATTTATTTATCAAACGGAGGGCAAACGTATGAAAACAACCAACCGAGAATTATATGCGTTTTTTCAAAACATCAGAATTCTAAGAATCTCACACAAGCTGACGCAAAAGGAGATGGCGAAAATCTGCGGCGTTAGTCTCTCAACTTTGAGAAAACTGGAACACAATATCCTGCCGCCCCGAGTCAGTGTCCGCATCCTTTTCAATATTTCAAACTATTTTCATTTATGTCCCGAACAATTGTTTATCCGTCTATCGGACATAAGCAGGGGATAATGCCCTGCCAAGCATGCTTGGATTTAATCCGCGACGAAGTGAGCGAATAAATTAGGCTTTCTGTTCGCGAAATAAGGTGAGAGTATAAACGCGGGAATAAAAACTATTCATCCGTATAAACTCGGTGTGCGAATTAAGGTGCAGGGAATTATCCCCTGCCAGGCATAATGCCTGGACTTAAATCGCGTGAAAGCGAGCAGAAGGAGTTAGTTTCGTGTTCGCGAAATAAGGTGAGAGTATAAACGCGGGAATAAAAGCTATTCATCCGTATAAACTCGGTGCGCGAATCAAGTCCGGGCATTATGCCCGGCACCTCGAACGGTTGCCGCAATAAGCGGCAACGCGGCGGCATATTTGCCCCGAGTAAAATTGTACAAAGCAGGATAGAACAAGCGGCTTTGTGTGTTTTGGCATAGCCAAAATCCCGGCGGGATATATGCCGGGAAACACAAATGCCGTCAGTGAATAGGGAATACGGTGTATTCCCTATTCACAATATGTCCTTGTATGTCCTTTCTGTTCCATGCTATCTTGAAATCAAGATAAGATACGAAAGGACTGAATCAATATGGCTACGCAAAAAAAATCCGCATCCCAAAATACCGCGCCCTCCGCGGACACCGTCCGCATCCTGACAGCGCTCAAATCCTACCGTGCCTACAAGCAGGATATTGACCGCAGTTTCTTAATCAACGAGGACTGGTTTCGCTCCCGGCACTGGAAATATATCAAAGGTAACACCAAATCCATCGGGCACGAACCGACTACCCCCTTTATTCTCAATGCCGTCTGGAACAAGCATGCCGACGCAATGGACAACTATCCTGAACCGCTTTTTCTCGAGCGGGAGAAAAATGACCGCGAAGAAGCCCGCAAACTCTCTAAGATCGTTCCGCTTGTCCTGGAAAAAAACGATTTTGAAAAGGTTTACTCTGATGTCTGGTGGCAAAAAATCAAGCAGGGTACCGGCATCTATTACGTCGGCTGGGATCCTCAAAAAGACGGAATCGGCGATATCGTGATCCGAAAAGTCGACTTGTTGAGCTTTTATGCACAGCCTTATATCGACGATATCCAAAAATCTCAATATGTTTTTGTGCTCAGCATCGTCGATACCGAAATGCTTCGGAAGCAATATCCCGGCAAGAAAATTATCAGCGACGCCAACCTCGACCTCCTCCAAGCTTATCCCGGCAGTTGTCCTCCCGGAGAATCCGAGGGAAAATCCTGCCTGATCGACTGCTATGAAAAATGCCGGATCGGCGGAAAAGATGTCATCCACCTTTCCAAGCTGGTAGGGGAAACGCTCCTTTACTCAACGAAGTCAGACAAAAAGCTGAAGGACACCGGTCTTTATGAGCACGGACTTTATCCCTTTGTCATCGACCCCTTTATCCCCAACGAAAACAGCCTTTACGGGATGGGGATGATTGAAATTGCACGACCGACTCAAGAATACATTGACCGACTTGATTACTTGATAGAAGCAAACTGTCTGGTCTCGGGCAAACAGCGCTGGCTGGTCAAACGCTCCGGCGGCATCCGTCCGCAGGACATCGCCGATCTCTCCCGCGACATCATCGAATGTGATTCCTCGGTGGATGACAACGCGGTTCGTCCGATTCAAGCCGCCGCCATTCCCTCCCACATCATTGAACACCGCCAAAACAAAATCGAGGAGCTCAAAGAGGTTATCGGCAACCGTGATTTTTCCCAGGGAGGTACCACAGGAAACATTACTGCCTACAAATCAATTTCCGCTTTACAGGAGGCGGGCAGCAAGCTGTCCCGGGATACGCTCAAATCCTCTTACCGCAGTTTCAAGGATGTGGTCAATCTCTGCGTGGAGCTGATTCGGGAATTCTACGACGAAGAACGCTCCTTCCGAATCATCGGTCCGGATAACACCGTCCAATACACCACCTTATCCAACGCGCGCCTCAAACCGGTTGCCTCCCAAACTTCCGCCGGGGAAACGGTCTACCGCAAAGCAATTTTTGACATCAAAATCAGTTCCCAGCGTAAAAATGCTTTTAACACCGAATCCCACAACGCGCTGATTACCAGTTTATTCGAGGCGGGGGCTTTTACTCCCGAAAACGCAGAAAGCGCCATTGTAGCGATTGACGCTATGATGCTGGAAAACAAGGACAGCATCATCAAATCTTTACAAAACATGGCAAAAAAGCAAGGATAACAAATCGGCAAAATCCCAAAAGAGCGCATCAACGATACCCTTTGACAAGGTAGCATTGATGCGCTCTTTCTCTTTTATGCTCACTTTGGATTGTAATATCCGTTCGAACAAATGAAATTTTTGGTTTGTCAGCGGACATTATTTACAAATAATCCCTCATTTTTACCGCCAAGTCTTCTTCCATTCGAATCAGCTTTTTGGTAATATCCTTTGACTGTTCGTCAGCAGCGGCATATTGATTTAAATACCTGCTCAGAGATTTGATACCCATGTTACAGCCGTCGGTAATTAAATCAGCAATGGTATGATCTGTTTCCTCCATCGCCATTTTCATGTTTGTTTTCATCCAGGACATCCCTTTGGCAACCGGATGCGGCTCTTTTCCATCATCATGAAACTCATTCAGCAGCTCATGTGTTTGATTGCCTAATTTTTCGTGTTCCTGTTTTGACTGTGACAGCACATCCTTTAAGCGCTCATCTTCGGTTTTCGGAAGAAGCTCGTCTATGGACTGCACCCCCATCTTTATCCCTGCATTGCATTCTCTGAGTAATTTTACCGTATCTTGCTCTATCATTTATAAAATCATTCCTTTCTGGACTCTTGTGCTTTCTGCTTACAGATAAGTACAAAAGCGGAGTCTGAAAAGAAAGCAGTGCATTTCTTTCAGACTAATCCTCTCTTTTTCGTTACTGTTCCCTTTAACTGTAAATTTATACTCTTTTTTGCTTAAATTTTGAACAGATAACCATTTCTAAAAAATGTCTGCTGAACCAATCAAATTTTTGATTGGTTCAGCAGACATAAAAAAGAGGCTGATACTAAAATCTGATTGAAAGCGTTTCATTAGATTTTAGTATCAATCACAATAAATACAGCTACAACTTTTTCCTTGGTTTTTGGCGGTATACAAAGCTTTATCGGCTTTACGGTATAACTCAT
>CAUHFD010000237.1 GCA_959605275.1 uncultured Eubacteriales bacterium
GTCTGCAACGCCTCTTCCCTGCTCAAATATGCCGTCACTTCTTTGCAGTATGGCTGTATGCTTTCTTTCAGCTGCTCCGCAGTCAAGCTGCGCGGATTTTCTATCGGAACGGTGTATATTTGTTTGCACAACGGCGCGATCTGTTTGAACGACTCAATATAATCCTTATCCGCCAGCATGCCAATCACGGCGATTTTCGGACAACAATGAAGTTGTTTTATGGTTTTTGCCAATGCCGATATCCCGCCGCAATTATGCGCGCCGTCAATAATGATCAAAGGGTGGTCGGAAATGACTTCAAATCTGGCGGGGAATGTTGTCTGACTAATGCCTTCCGAAATCGCCTCCTGTGGCACGTTATATCCCCTACGTCTCAAGCACTGCATGACCTCTATCACCATTAAGCAGTTATAAACCTGATGTTCTCCGACCAAGCCGATATGATAGCGATGTGTACCATAACAAAAGTCCGAGCCGGAAATATCGGTGTGCAGGATATCCAATCCTCCGATATGCGGGATCATCAAAAAACTGTTTTGTTTTGCGCATTCTTCCATGATAACTGCCAGAGCATCGGTATCCTGCTTCGGATAGGTCACCACAGGAATGCCGGGTTTTATGATTCCTGCCTTTTCGTGCGCAATCTGCACGACGGTATCTCCCAACACCTTGGTATGATCCAACGAAATTGCCGTAATGACCGAAACCAACGCCGTGTCTATCACATTGGTCGAATCACATCGTCCTCCCAGTCCGACTTCCAGACAGACGATATCGCTTTTTTGCTCCGCAAAATAAAGGAATGCCAACACTGTGTTTAGCTCAAATTCGTTGATTCCGTCACCATGCATTTTCATCTCTTCTGCATAAGGAATGATCATCTCCAGCAGCCGCGCAAAATCTTCTTTTTCGATCATCTGTCTGTTGATTTGGAATCGTTCCCGAAATTCAGTCACATAAGGAGAAATGTAAAGACCGGTACGATATCCCGCCCTTTGCAGAATATTGGCGCACAGCACTGTCACCGAGCCTTTGCCGTTGGTTCCTGCAACATGGATAAATTTTAACTTTTTCTGCGGGTTGCCCAATTTTTCGAGCAAGCGGCTCATCCTGGTTAAGCCCGGATAAGAGCTGAATCTCGACAGCGAATGAACATATTTTTCTGCTTCTTCGTAAGTCAATGCTCTGCCTCTTTTCCAAAACAAGATAAAGCAAAAGCTGTTTTGTCAAGCAAAACAGCTTTTGGGTTTGTTAGGACTGTAAATCCTGTATGCTTTGCAAAATTTTTGCCAGACGCTCGTTTGCTTTCACAAGCTTTTCTTTTTCCTGCGCTACCACCGCTTCTGGCGCCTTGGAAACAAACTTTTCGTTGGACAGCTTGCCGTTTAAGAACTGAATATCTTTTTCGCAGCTTGCTTTTTCTTTATTCAGTCGTTCCAATTCTTTTTCAATGTCAATCAAATCTCCCATCGGGATAAAGATACGGGCACAATCGGTCACCAACTGCATGGTATTGCCCAAATCAAAATCCTTACCCACGATCAGCTCAGACGCGCTCGCTAAGCGCTCAAAGAACGGAGCAGCATTAGAAAAGACCGACTCAAACGGCGTTTCGACATAAACAGCCGCTTTCTTACTCGGCGGAATATTCTTTTCCGCGCGGGCATTCCGAATGGTACGAATAGCTTCCATGACCCGTTCAAAATCCGCTTCTTCTTTCTCAAAGGAAAGTGCCGGATCATATTCCGGATATTTCGCAATCATAATGCTGTCGCCTTCATGCGGCAATGCCTGCCAGATTTCCTCGGTAATGAACGGCATAAACGGATGCAACAGCTTCAGCGTATTGGACATTACGTAAACCAGTACCTTCTGTGCATTCACAGAGGTTTCTCCGCCTGCATTCAGGCGCGCCTTTGTCAGCTCAATATACCAGTCGCAGAGAATATCCCAAATGAAATCATAAAGCTTCTGTACTGCAATACCCAATTCAAATTTTTCCAGATTTGCGGTGACTTCCCGAATCAGGTTATTATATTTGGAAAGCACCCACTTATCCTCTGCCAATAATTCGGAGGGCAATTCTACTTTATCAGTCTCCTCAGACAGATTCATCAGAATAAACCGCGCCGCATTCCAAAGCTTATTGGCAAAATTTCGGCTTGCGGTAATTCTCTCCGGCGTATAACGCATGTCGTTGCCCGGGCTGTTTCCGGTGGCAAGCATAAACCGCAGTGCATCCGCACCGAATTCGTCAATGACCTCCATCGGATCAATGCCGTTTCCAAGGGACTTGGACATCTTTCTGCCCTGCGCATCTCTGACCAATCCATGAATCAATACCGTATCAAACGGTACCTCTCCCATATGCTCCACACCCGAAAAAATCATACGGGCTACCCAGAAAAAGATAATATCGTATCCGGTAACCAATGTGCTGGTCGGATAGAAATATTTCAGATCCTCGGTGTTTTCGGGCCATCCTAACGTGGAAAACGGCCACAAAGCGGAACTGAACCAGGTATCCAGCGTATCCTCATCCTGCTTCATATGATGGCTACCGCATTTCGGGCAAACCGAAACGGTATCTTTGGAAACTACCATTTCACCGCAATCCTGGCAGTAATAAGCCGGGATACGATGTCCCCACCAAAGCTGTCTGGAAATACACCAATCCTTGATATTTTCCATCCAATGATAATAAGTTTTGTCAAAGCGTTCCGGTACAAACTTGGTCTTGCCCTGCTTTACCGCCTCAATAGCAGGCTCCGCAAGCGGCTGCATCTTCACAAACCACTGTTTGGAAACACGTGGCTCTACCGTGGTAGAGCAACGATAGCATTCTCCTACATTGTGGGTATGATCCTCCACCTTAACCAAAAAGCCGCCTTTATCTAAATCTTCCACGACCGCCTTACGCGCCGTCATCAAATCCATGCCGCAATATTTGCCGCCGTTTTCATTAATATGCGCGTCGTCGGTCATGATATTGATGATCGGCAGATTATGGCGCAGACCGACCTCAAAGTCATTCGGGTCATGTGCCGGCGTAATTTTTACAACACCGGTACCAAATTCCATATCAACATAGGTATCCGCCACGATCGGAATTTCCCGATTCATTAACGGCAAAATCAACATTTTTCCGATCAAATGCTGATAGCGCTCATCATCCGGATGAACGGCAACCGCTGTATCACCCATCATGGTTTCGGGACGGGTAGTAGCGAGCTCCAAATATCCGCTGCCATCCGCTAACGGATAACGCAGATGCCAGAAATGTCCTGCTTTTTCTGCATATTCTACTTCAGCGTCCGAAATGGAGGTTTCACAATTCGGGCACCAGTTGATAATACGCTCTCCGCGATAGATCAAGCCTTTTTCATACAACCGAACAAAAACTTCATTCACCGCTTTGCTGCATCCCTCGTCCAGCGTAAAACGCTCTCTGGACCAATCGCAGGAGCTTCCCAGCTTTTTCAGTTGTTCCACGATTCTTCCGCCGTATTTTGCTTTCCATGCCCATGCACGCTCTAAAAATCCATCGCGTCCGACATCTTCTTTGGTCAGTCCTTCTTCTTTCATCGCCGCCACGATCTTTGCTTCGGTCGCAATCGAAGCATGGTCGGTACCCGGCACCCAAAGAGCCTCGTAGCCCTGCATTCTTCGGAATCGAATCAAAATATCCTGCAAGGTATTGTCAAGTGCATGTCCCATATGAAGCTGACC
>CAUHFD010000238.1 GCA_959605275.1 uncultured Eubacteriales bacterium
GGGAGAGGGGAAAGTCCCCTCTCCCAGAGCGTTGTCGACTTTATCGACACGCTCAAGTAAGGAGCACGCCGTATGGCATGCTCCTTACTTTTATTTCTTATTTTGCTTTTAACATTCCTTTCACCGTTTGCACCATAGGAAAAATATTTTTACGTCGGATCAACACATATACCAAATAGCCAACAGCATAAACAACGACGCACAACCAGCTATTAATATACCAGTTGGAAACTACAAACAAGGCAGTCATCAACACTTCCAAGACAATATCCGTTCCTACTTTTAGCGAAAGCCTTTTCGCTAATATCAGCTCTGCTAATATACACCGGAACGCAAGAAGTACCATAATCGATACAACGCTCAAAACCAAATCCTTTAATAAGAATATCACTAATCCTGTTGACAGCACACTGAGCGTAACAGAAATTAAATTGACAAGCAGCATTTGCTTCTCCATCCGCATTGCTTTCATATAGGTGTTAATCAACATCGACATTTTTCCCTCATACAAACACATCGGGAACATCAATGCCATATACCGCAGACTTTCCTCGTATTGCGGCAGCCATGCAGATAAAATGACCTTTGCCGGATAATAAAGCACTAACAGCCCTAAAAGAGGAATGACCAATATGTTTCGCATCAGATTATAGTTATCCGCCCACTTTTCCTGTGGGGTACGTTTCAAAAGCGGAAACATGACAACGCTCACAGCGGTAATAAACAGCATCATCAGATTAGACACGCTCATAGACAATGAAACTTTGCCAAAGGTTTCCACGCTCCATACTTGCTCAATCGAAAACCGCACAACGCCGACAATCAGCATGCCTGCAATATTGGAGAACATCAGCTTGATGCCGACGCTGATGTTATTCCAAACTTCCCGGATTCCCTCTCCGAAGGAAACGGTTTTTTGTATCACAATGTCCTTACAGGAAAGGCACATGGTAAACAGCGTAACCGCCTTTGCGATAATATCAGCCAAAAGCAGATACTCATAATTTCTGAATCCCAAAGCAAGGACAACAACCACCAAAGAACCATACATCACTTTTTCAATCATCAAATTGCGTGCATATTCTTTGATTCTGTTTGTGCCTTGCAAAACATATTGAAGCATGGTACGCGGTAACACCAGCACACAGCAAAGAGCTGTTAAAAGCAAAATCAATATCTTATCCGAATCCGGCACCAAAAAAACAATAAGCAACGACATCACAATTGCAAGGATGATTTCACAGCCAACCAACGTCCAAAACTGAAAATGAAAAAGCGGTTTTGGAACTTCATCATACTCTTTTCCGCCGTAACGCAGATAAATTCCGTCTGCCAATCCGAAATGAAAAAAACCTACATATCCGGTATAAAAAACATATAGCTGCCAATAACTGTATTCGGTTTGTCCCAACAGCTTTGGCACAAAAGCAACCAACACCATCGAAATCAGTGTTGAAGTAATATTGGCAGCGAAAGAATAGGAAAAGTTTTTTAATATTCCTTTTACTTTGCTGTTCAACTCACCACATCCTTACCAAATTCATACTAAAATCTAATGGAAAGCTTTAATCCATTTTCGAGGATGAATTGTACCGGAAAAGGCTGACGACGCCGCTGGGCTGACGCCCAGCAAGGAGGATAACACGTTCCGGTGCAATTCAGGTCGGAAAGAATTAAAGTGTTTAATTAGATTTTAGTATCAAATAAGAAATATCGTTCCATCTTTCAGAAACGTGCTGAAAATATCTCGGTACGTTCGCTATATCTCAAAGGAAAAAGCACCCAAACCGGGATGTACCTTATCCTTTTCACTCAGCAGCACTTCCATATCTTCCGAGATTGGCCAGTGAATGCCCACAGATTGATCATCCCATGCGAGTCCGCCTTCATCTTCCGGATGATAAAGCTCATCGCATTTATAAACAAATTCCGCTTCTTCAGACAGCACCAAAAAGCCATGCGCAAAGCCTTTGGGAATATAAAACTGCTTTTTATTTTCCGCAGAAAGAACAACGCCAACCCATTTTCCGTAGGTTTCGCTCCCCTTGCGCAGATCCACAGCAACATCAAATACTTCTCCGCTAATGACTCGCACCAGTTTCCCCTGCGGGTAATTTTTTTGAAAATGCAACCCACGCAGGACTCCTTTCCGGGATTTCGACTGATTATCCTGCACAAACACAGTATCTACCCCACCGGCTTGGAATTCTTCCTGCTGATAAGTTTCCATAAAATAGCCGCGGTTATCGCCGAATACTGTTGGCTCAACAATAATGACTCCCTTAATCTCGGTTTTATGAAACGTAAACTTTCCCATCTTGATTCATTCCTTTCCTGAGAAAACGAGTACGGGGTGAGTCGGAACTCACCCCGTCTTTTTTATACCGACCGTAAGCATTCATCAACGATTTGCATACATTTTATCATAGTACTTTTGATAATCTCCGCTGGTAACATTCTCCATCCAGTCTTTATGGGAAAGATACCACTCAATCGTTTTTACAATACCTTTTTCAAAGGGTGTTTCCGGGTACCACCCAAGCTCATTTTTGATTTTTTCTGGGTCAATGCCATAACGACGGTCATGACCTTTTCTATCCTCAACATGCTTGATCATATGCTCACCAACTGCCTGATCTACGTGTTCTTTGATATACTCCAAAATAGTATGCACAATGAATACGTTAGGACGTTCATTATGTCCGCCGACATTATAAACTTCCCCTGGTCTGCCGTTTCGAAGCACCATATCAATCGCCTTACAGTGATCCTCCACATATAACCAATCCCGAATCTGCATCCCATCGCCGTAAATCGGCAATGATTTATGAGAAAGTGTATTATTAATCATCAAGGGAATCAGTTTTTCCGGGAATTGGTACGGACCATAGTTATTTGAACATCTGGTGATATTAACCGGAAATTGATATGTGTCCGCATATGCCTGGACAAACAAATCCGCAGACGCCTTGCTTGACGAATAAGGGCTGTGCGGATCAAGCGGCGTAGTTTCCGTAAAAAAGCCGTCTGTACCAAGAGAACCATAAACCTCATCAGTTGAGACCTGCAAAAATTTACAGCCGTTACGATAAGTATCGTTTCCAGTCTGCCATGCCTTTTTCGCCAGATTTAAGAGATTCACTGTCCCCAACACATTGGTTTTTACAAAAATTTCGGGATCTGAGATGCTGCGATCCACATGGCTTTCTGCCGCAAAATTCACAACATAATCAATATTTTCTTCCTCGAAAATTTTAGAAATAGCCTCCGCATCGCAGATATTCGCCTGAATAAACCGATAGTTCGGATGATTTTCTACACTGACCAGATTTTCCAAATTTCCCGCATAGGTAAGCGCGTCCACATTCACAATGCGAACATCGTTATATTTGGAAAGCATATAAATAACAAAATTAGAGCCGATAAAACCGGCTCCTCCGGTAACCAAATAGGTTTTCATAAAACCGCATTCCTTTCCCTTGGCTCGTATCAATATCCGAGCCTTTCGGTTAATTTTCTCCTTGATAATTGCTCATAAAACATTGAAGCGCTTCTTTCCAATCGCGCATCTCGTCCCCTACCGTGCAACGAAGCATCTGATTATCCAATGAAGAATACGCCGGTCTTGGAGTAGGACTTGGATACTCTTCGGTTGTACAAGGCGTAATTTTACACGATATTTTTGCAAGATGTATAATTTTGCAAGCGAAATCATACCAC
>CAUHFD010000239.1 GCA_959605275.1 uncultured Eubacteriales bacterium
GGTCTCAATCACTTTTTCTATACCTTTTAGTCTCACATCTATTGTAATGCTACATGTAAAACACAGAATAATGTCCGAACTTATTGAAAATCAGCCCTTCATATGATATACTGTTAATTGTTCATTTACAAAATTGAATATCAGCAAATCAGGGGTGCTTGATGACTCAAGCTGAGAGGAAGTCCTATTGATACGAAAACCCTATAACCTGAAATGGATAATACCAGCGTAGGAAGATTTGTAGCAGATGAAGCAATCTTTATTTATTTTTACAGATTGCTTCCCCACTTTCCTTCTTTGTTGGTCATTTTAGGTCTTTCAAACCATTTTATGAAAGAAGGAAAGATTTATTATGAACACAAGTATGTCAAAAAAAACGCAAACGCTCTGCGTCAGTGCAATGATGATTGCTCTTGCAACGATTTTATCTTTAATTTCTAAGTTTATACCCGCATTGGAAATGCCGTTTGGAGGTTCCATTACCCTTTGCAGCATGGTACCGATCGTTTATATTTCCTATCGTTATGGTGTAAAATGGGGACTGTTCAGCGGATTTGTTTACAGTGTATTACAGATTCTGACCGGTATGAGTGCATTAAAAGGATTGTCCGCAGGTTCATTGGTCGCGTCGCTGTTTTTAGATTATTTTATTGCCTTCACTGTTCTTGGATTGGGCGGTATGTTCCGTAATGCCATTCCAAATAAGACGTTAGGATTTACTCTCGGTGTTGTTGTAGCCGGTTTACTGCGCTTTACTTGTCATGTCATTTCCGGATTTTTGTTATGGGCCACCGCCGATAACATCACTTGGCTCCTCGGTGAAGGCGCTTTAACCACAGATATCCCGTTTAAATGGGTTCAATTCTTATATTCTTTGGTTTATAACGGAACATATATGATTCCCGATATTATAGTAGCAACAATCGGTGCCGTCATTATCTCTTTAACTGCTAAGCAAATTTTTGTAATAGAAGATACGAAAAAAGCTTAATTTTTTTGAAAATGCTGTTTTAAAAACACGATATTCATAAAAGTAAATGAATAAAAACCAGATACATAGGAGAGCCTTATCAAGACTCTCCTTTTCCGATTTATCAGGAGTGAATCGTTTCACAAGGGGGAGTTATTTTGCGTCTGGATAAATTTTTTGCCTCTCAGTCATTGGCAACCCGAAAAGAAGTAAAAGAGCTGGTCAAAAAAGGATTGATTAAAATCAACGGTATACCGGCTCAATCTTCGGATATGGCAATTACACCGGATCAGGATGTTATCCTGTTAAATGGCAAAACGATCTCCTATAAAGAACATATCTACATTATGCTGAATAAACCGCAGGGAGTTGTGTCGGCAACCGAAGACAATCTGCATACCACCGTTCTGGATCTGATCCCTCCAGAGCTATTCCGCAAAGGACTGTTTCCCGCCGGCAGACTGGATAAAGACACGGTAGGATTTGTATTAATCACTGATGACGGAGATTTCGCACATCGTATCCTTTCTCCGAAAAAACATGTTTCCAAAACCTATGAAGCAATCATCAGCGATACGGTATCTCAAGAGGATATCATCGCTTTTCGGGAAGGTTTGCAGCTAAAAGACGGAACACTATGTCTGCGCGCCGAACTGAGAATTTTAGAGCCCGGAAAACAGCCGCTGGTTCAGATCGTCATCCATGAAGGCAAATATCATCAGATAAAAAGGATGTTTGAAGCAAGGGAAAAAAGGGTTCTGTTTTTAAAGCGAACCAAGATTGGAAATCTGTCTTTAGACGACAATCTTGCTCCCGGCGAATGCAAGGAAATATTGCACAAAGAACTGGATCAAATTTTGGAATGACAAAAATTTAAAAATTGCAGATTATGCCGTTTTTTGTATATTATTAGGCAATATTTCCAATCACATTTCTAAAAGTTTGGGTAATAAGGTACTAGGCAGTTTCCTCTATTTTTGATATAGTATAGATAAGGTTTTTGACATTAAATAAATTGTATATTATTGTAGGAGGTCCATTTATATGGCAAGTTTATCTTTAAAGGGTATTTACAAAAAATATCCCGGCGGCGTTACCGCGGTTTCTGATTTTAATCTGGAAATTAAAGACAAAGAATTCATCATTCTCGTAGGTCCTTCCGGTTGTGGTAAATCTACAACATTGCGTATGATCGCCGGTTTGGAAGAAATTTCAGATGGTGAACTGTACATAGGCGACAAACTGGTTAACGATGTTGCACCAAAAGATCGTGATATCGCAATGGTGTTCCAGAACTACGCTCTGTATCCCCATATGACCGTGTTTGAAAACATGGCTTTCGGTCTGAAATTACGTAAAACTCCGAAGGATGAAATCAAACGCCGTGTTGATGAGGCCGCTCGTATTTTGGATATCGCTCATTTACTCGATCGTAAGCCGAAGGCTTTGTCAGGCGGTCAACGTCAGCGTGTTGCTTTAGGTCGTGCTATCGTTCGTGAACCTCAGGTATTCTTGCTTGACGAGCCGTTATCCAACTTGGATGCAAAGCTCCGTGCACAGATGCGTACCGAGCTGTCCTTGTTGCACCAGAAATTAGGTACCACTTTCATCTATGTTACTCATGACCAGACAGAAGCTATGACAATGGGTACCAGAATCGTTGTTATGAAAGATGGTTTCATTCAACAGGTTGATTCTCCAAAAGCTTTGTATGACAGACCTTGCAATGTTTTCGTTGCCGGATTTATTGGTTCTCCGCAGATGAACTTTATCGATGCTATGCTGCTTAAGAAAGATGGTAAGCTCGGCGTTGAGTTCGGTACGGAAGACACCAAAACCAGACGCGGCGTAAAATACTTTATCGAATTGCCGGAAATCAAAAACAAAGACGGCAAGCTGGATGCATATGTAGACAAAGAAGTTATTGTCGGTATCCGTCCGGAAGATATCAAAGATGAGGAAATGTTTATCTCTGCTGCTACTACCGGTGTTGTTGATTGTAAAGTTGACGTTACCGAAATGATGGGTGCAGAAACTTATTTGTACTTGACTTGTGAAGAAGTTCCGTTAACTGCAAGAGTTTCTCCTCGTTCTACTGCACGTGCCGGCGATGAGATCAAAGTTGCATTTGATGTAAACAAGATTCATGTATTTGACAAAGAGACTGAAAAAGTTCTCTGCAACTAATATCAAGAAAATGCAAATCAAAAGCGAGTGGCTGACAGCCACTCGCTTTTTTGTTTAAAACACGGGAGTATGATCTAATATCATACTCCCGTGTTTATATTTCTATTTTTCCGAAACAGATACTTTCCTTTAACGTCCCGCACTTAATACTCACTGAACCAAGAAAACTACGAAATTTCGTGATTTCCTTGGTTTGTACGACGAGTTAAAACAAATTAAATTTTTGATTTGTTCAGCAGATATTGCTTATAAAGCCATTTATACATCAGGCAAAAATACAATAATATCTTCTACACGGCAATTCAAAATTTTACAGAAATCATCAATCTTCATCGTACTGATTCCATTTCCTTTTTTCATACGGTCAATGGTGGCGCTGCTGATATGATATTTATTGATGAGCGTATATGTGGACATATTGCGTTCCTTTAATGTATGCCAAAAAGGTCCATAACTGATCAACAAACCACCACCCTTTTTTCATATTATTAGTATAAAATGTAATCATATTCTTGACAATAGTCATAAATATGACTATAATATTATTATGAAAAAACGATG
>CAUHFD010000240.1 GCA_959605275.1 uncultured Eubacteriales bacterium
GGTTTTACCTGCTCTTCAATGGTAACTTTTCCTTTGGTGCTTTCATCAGCCTCTGCCAACTCTTTGAATCTGTCTTTAAAGCCGGTCGCTCTATCAATACCGGTCTGTGTTTCATCGTGCTGAATGACACCCACGACATATTTATCAGATGCCGCAATATCATCTTTGATTGCTTCAAAGAATTTTTCCGCTGCCAAAGCTGCGGCTTTCACGTTACTGGTCGCAACAGAAGAAACAATCGGGTTGTCATCGCCCAAAGCCTCGATATCCTTTGCCCAAATACCGCTGTCAAACTGAACAACCGGAATTCCTTCTTTTTTCGCCTTTTTCAGAGAATCGGTAAATCCTTCACCGATCGTTGCCAATACCATACCGGCAGGTCCGTTATTCAATGCGGTATCAACCATTTCTTTTTGAGAAGGAAGGTCTTTTGCAGATTCACTTGCCGGACCGCGGAATGTAATCTTATAGCCTTTTTCTTTTCCCGCCGCTTCAGCGCCGGCTTTTACAGACTGCCAGAACGCATGGGACTCACCTTTCGCAACAACAGCGATTGTTTTTTCACCGCTGCCGCTGCTGCAGCTGGTCAAACCAAAAGCCATAGAAGTTGCCAGAACTCCGGACAGCATCAATGCACCCATTTTCTTCATTGAAATCATAAAACAATACCTCTCTTCACTTTCATATTTTAACCCTTTCGGGGGTTAACCATTATTCATCCAACATGATTATTTTGCCTGTTTCAGTTTTGCATATTCCGTTTTAAAAGTCACTTTATTTGCTGCAATTTCTTTTTGCAGAGCCTCTATTTTGTTTTTGCGTTCTTGATCGCTTAATGAACCGTCTACCCAAGCTGCGTCAATCTGAGATTCCAGCTCATAATTATGCTCTTTATATAATCTCTTGTATTTGTCAGCCTCTGTCTCAATTTTGACTTTGTTCGCATTCTTGTTCTTGATAACGTCCATCAAAACTGCAACCACAACGATGATACCGGTCAAAACATAGGTAACATAAGTCGCGTTCACCGTCAAATCAAATCTTGCCAACACGTAGTTCAATCCGCTTCGGATCACAACCAACATCACAGAACCGATAATCGAACCTGCGATAGAAGCCACACCACCGGTAGCGCTGGTGCCGCCGATATATACACCGGCAATTGCATCAAGCTCCATACCGTTTCCGGTTGCCGCCGCAACGGTCGGGAAAGAAGCTGCCCAGAAAATAGCCGCGATGCCTGCGCCCATACCGCTGATCGTATAAGCGATTACTTTGTATTTATCGGTATTAATACCGGACAGTCTGGTTGCCTCCTCGTTGCTTCCGATGGAAAGAATATATCTTCCGATCTTGCATTTATACATCAGATACATACAGATCACGCCGAAGCCGACTACCCAGAACAAACCAACCGGCATATCGTTTACATTAGAAAACACTTTGTTGAACCATGTTCCGCTCGGAAAGAAGATGTTCGGAACCGCTACAATGATTGCGCTGAGTCCGCGTGCCAGCATCATGGTACCCAGCGTAGCGATAAATGCCGGCATTTTTAATTTTGCCACCAGCAAGCCGTTGATAAAGCCAAACAACGTACCGATGAGTATCATAACCGGAATGGTCATCCACAGCGGCATGCCGCCCTCATACATCTTACCGGCAACGACCGCCGAAGCAATACATACGGTACCGATCGACAAGTCAATGGCGCCGGTCGCAATAACAAAGGTAACGCCCAAAGCCATAATCGCATACGGTGCCAGCGATTGCGCCATACTGACGATATTTCCGGTGCTGACGAATCTTGGGTTCAAAGCAGCAAAGATCACTACAAGAACGATCAAAGCCGCAATAACGATCATGTTCTGTTTTCCCTTGGTGCCTAACATGTTTAACATTTTGACGCCTGAATTTCTTACCTTTCTGGAAACCGGCATCTTTAAAGTTTTACTGTTTTCCATATGTTGATCCCTCCCGCATTGTAGCATATTTCATAATCTCTTCCTGAGTTGCATCTGCAATATCCAGTTCGGCAGTAATTCTGCCTTCGCACATCACGATGACCCGGTCGCTTAAACGCTGAATTTCGGACAATTCCGACGAGATCATAATAACCGATTTGCCCTGTGAAGCAAGTGCTTCCATCAGCTCATACATTTCACTTTTCGCGCCGATATCAATGCCTCGAGTCGGCTCGTCAAAAATAAAGATATCAGAATCTTTAATCAGCCATCTGGCGATGATGACCTTCTGCTGATTCCCTCCGGAGAGGTTTTTCAGCTTTTGCTCCATAGAAGGCGTCTTGGTACGGAGCTTGCGGTTTGCAGCCGCCGCATCTTCCCGGATTTTATTGTCATTGATAAAGCCGCAATGAATATAATCGTCCAGCGAAGCCAGTACTGAGTTTTCGGCTACCGATTTATCCAGCATTAAGCCGTATCTCTTTCTGTCCTCAGAAAGATAGCAAATGCCGTTTTTCACCGCAACACTCGGGGCGGTTATTTTAATTTTTTTACCCTTAATATAAATTTCACCGCTGTCAAACGGATCTGCACCGTAGATTGCTCTGGCGACCTCGGTTCTGCCTGCTCCCATCAAACCGGAAAATCCTAAAATTTCTCCTTTTCTGAGTTTAAAGCTGACATCTTTAATGATGTTGCCGCTGTTCAGATGCTTGACCTCCAAAACGGTTTCCGCATCTTCCGGCACCATGCTCTTTTCCTTTTTATCACCGTAGATGACCCGTCCGACCATCATCTTCACGATTTCATCTTTGGTTGTATCTTTGGTCACCAAAGTACCGACGTATTCTCCGTCACGCATAACGGTAACTCGGTCGGAAATGCGGTTGATCTCATCCATTCTATGGGAAATATAAATCATACCGATTCCCTTATCACGCAGGTCGTTCATGATCTTAAACAGTTCTTCTACCTCTGTCTGGGTCAAAGCAGCCGTCGGCTCATCCAGAACAAGCAGCTTGGAATCATGGGAAATTGCTTTTGCAATTTCCACCATCTGCTGCTTACCGACCGTCAGGGTACCCAATACAACGGATGGATCAATATCGACACCGATTCTTTCAAAAAGCAATTTTGCGTCTCTTTCCATCTGCGCATCATCAATGTAGAAATTGCTTTTGAGCGGTTCTCTGCCGATATAAATATTCTGAGCAACGGTCAGATGATTCATCATATTGAGTTCCTGATGAATGATACTGATACCGGCTGCCTGCGATTCAGCAATGTTCGCAAACTGCACCGGTTTGCCGAACAACGTGATCTCGCCGCCGTCCCGCTGATGAATACCACAGAGTACTTTCATCAAAGTGGATTTCCCTGCACCGTTTTCCCCCATCAGTGCATGAACTTCTCCTGCACGAAGCTCAAAATTAACAGATTTCAGTGCGTGTACGCCGGAAAAGCGCTTTTCAATTTTGTCCATTACCAAAATAGTTTCGCCCACTGCGTATCCCCCCTATCAAAATTTCCATATTTTGTTTGCCGTTTGCTTTTGTTGTCCTTATTATATCATCAGGATTTCAAAAGAATAATACAATAAATTACAGAAAAACATCAAAATTTTACACAGATGGAAAGCGATAATAAAAAATAGGATTGTTTTCAATCAAGCCTATCGGCTGATTTTTTCAGAAGTACTATTTTATTTTGCTTTTGCACACTTCGGTGCAACGCAATAA
>CAUHFD010000241.1 GCA_959605275.1 uncultured Eubacteriales bacterium
GAGCATTAAAACAGGGTATGGAAGGGTACGGATATATTTTTTCTACTTCCAATTGTGTATATACCGGAATGCCGCTGGAACGATATGAGTTAATGAATCGTATTTGGCGGGAAGAAGGTGTTTATCAGGGATAAGCCATAGAGCTGTTTTACTGTGACTTTCGGAGTTTGATCAGCAATCACTTTGACTTGGAATCGGAATTTTTGTTAAACATCTTGAAACAAGAAACGTTTATAATAAAACAGGAAAATTGCAAAAAAATAGTATTAACAATAAAAGCAATCGGTTGTTTGACCGATTGCTTTTATTGTTATGAATATCGGGGATAAGATGAAGCGGAGATGAATTTTTGATTTCAGCAGTTTGATTTTTCCGAGGCAGATGCCGAAATTTATTCTGTTCCATCAATCTGAGAGCGCATTCTGTCTCAATATGACTGCGGGGAAATTTTAAATTCCTGCTTAAAACAACGACGAAAACAAGGAACACAATTGTATCCGCTGATTAAAGTAAATCAAGTTTTGACTTGTTCATGAAATGTTATTTTTCGAGTAATTCTTTGGTAGACTCTCCGATTAACATCCCGGTCGAGAGATACTTGTGTATAAAGGAATAGGAGTTTATATTCTGCTGCTGACTTTGTTGATACGCCAATTCGGCAGCCTGATAACCGATGTTAAAGAATTGCTGTTCTATGGTTGTGATTTTTGGGCTGAACGAGGAAGCAATTGCCGTTCCGTCGAATCCGATCACGGATACATCCTCGGGTACGCGCAAACCGATTTCCTTTAATGCGGAAACGATCGTGCTGGCAAGCATATCGTTTACCGCGAACAGAGCGGTCGGCGGCTCCGGTGCCTGAAACAGGTTTGATAAAGCTTTTTTTGCCTCCTCCGGTTGGCTCGGATAGGAAAGGTGTCTGCAAAATTGCTGCAATCCGTGTTTTGCCATAGCGTGGAGATAGCCGGTATAGCGGTCTCTTACGGTGTTCGTGATAGTGATTTCATTCTCTTGACCGTCTGTAAAGAAGATTCTTCGATGCCCTAACCGGATCAAATACTCACAAGCGTTCATCCCACCGCTAATATTATCAGAGGCTACTAAATCCGAATCAACGGCATATGGAAGGCAATCTAAAAAAACAAACCGGATTCCGTTGCGGATGTGATTCAGAAAAAAGTCAGCAGAGTTACTTGAAATGGCGCGGATCATAATACAACGAACTCCGTCATCAATCAGTCTTTGTATGATTTGTTCTTCCAGTTTTAGGTCACTGTGAGAACAATGCACGGTTAGATAACAGGAGTGATGGCTTAAAAACGATTCTGCTCCTGATATGTAATCGTAAAATCCGGTTTCTTTGTCCTGATTTCCAATGACTAACGGAATAAAAGAAATATTGGGTTTAACCGATTGCTTTGCAGACAAATAAGTTCCGCCGCCCTGAACACGATAAGCAATATTGTTTTCAACCAGTTCGCGAAGCGCACGCCGAATTGTGGTTCGGCTGACTTTGAGGTGCTCGGAAATTTCGTTCTCGGTGGGCAGTTTGTCATCCGGCTGAAGATGGTTTTCTGCAATATATTGCGTGAGATAATCATAAACCTGCCGGTATTTTGTTTCGCTTTTCGCCATCGTTATGTGCAGTCCTTTCGTTAGCATAGAGCTCAACAGGTTGTCACAAGTTTTCATATAGTGAGCATAAAATAATCGTTTGTGTGAAAACTGTTTTGAAATTTGTATTAATTTTATCATATGACCAAGGAAAATGCAAGTGAAACATTAGAAATATTTTTAAATTTGTATCTAATAAAGAACATTGAAATTAAAATAAAATTTAAAAATAATCAAAATATATGTTAAATAGATACAAATATTGATTTGTTATATAAATAATGTTGACTTTTTAAAAATACTGGAATATAATTTATTTATAAATTGTATCTAATAATAAAAATATTTGTTTCTAAATGATTGCCTCTGTTGTTTTGTTTTAATATAGGCATGTCTTAGCATCGCGTGCAGGAAGATATAACGCTAGCCGGGCGAAAGAAATCGCTTTTGAATCAGTTTGGTGGATGCAATCGTTTAGACGCAAAGAATGAGATACAAACGGAGGTGTTTATGGCAATGGAAAAAATATACTGTGTGATATCGCATACACACTGGGATCGGGAATGGTATAAACCGTTCGAACAGTTTCGGATGCAGTTGACCGATTTGATCAATAATCTTTTAGGCATACTGGAAAAGTATCCGGCATACATCTTTCATCTAGATGCGCAGACAGTAGTGCTGGAAGATTATCTGGAAATTTATCCGGAAAAGAAACCGGAATTGACGAAGTGGATCGAGAAGGGCAATATTGTCGTCGGACCTTGGTACCTGCAAAATGACTTTTACCTCACCAGCGGAGAAGCTACCATCCGTAATCTGATAGAGGGGCATCGTGTTGCGGAATCGTTCGGTGCCTGTGCAGATGCGGGCTATGCGCCAGATCAGTTTGGAAACATCTCTCAATTGCCGCAGATTCTTAACGATTTCGGAATCGACAACTTTATTTTCGGCAGAGGATTTGACTGCTATCACAAGGACGAAACAGGCAAAATTGTCACCGAGAAGCTGCCGTCCGAGTTCATATGGCAGGGCGCAGACGGTACGCAGGCTCTGGCGATCCATATGAAATATTGGTATAACAATGCGCAGCGTTTTTCGGAGAATCCGGAACTTGCGAAAAAGCTGATTGAGGTCGTGGAACGCAGCTTTGAGGGAGTGGCAGTCACTCCTTATCTGTTGCTGATGAACGGCGTGGACCATTTGGAAGCACAGGAAAACTTGCTGCCGATCTTGGAAAAACTGAATACGGAAGAGATTAACGGAACGGTCCGCCAGATGAAGATGACCGACTATGTGGCAAGTGTCCGAAATTACATAAACGAGCATCAGGTGCCGATGATGACTCATTACGGCGAATTGCGGATGGGTGGAGACGGCTCCATTCTTCAGGGCACTTTGTCTTCTCGCTCTTACTTGAAGCGGCTGAACGTGTTGGCGCAAAACCGGCTGGAAAATCGTCTGGAGCCGCTGTATTCGATGTTGGAAACGGCGGGGTGCACCGGTGCTTATCCGAAGAATTACCTGCATTATCTGTGGAAAAAGCTGATGCAGAATCATCCGCATGACTCTATTTGCGGATGCAGTCGGGATGAGATCCATGCGCACATGGAGGATCGATATCAGGCAATCAGCGAGGTTACTGATGAACTGATGCGCCGCGGAATGGTTGAGGTCGCACAGCATAATGCGGCGGCTGTTGCCTATCCGGAGGAGTACTCTTTGGTGGCAGTGAATACCTTGGGTGTGCCGCAAAGCGGTATGATTGAGGCAGAACTGATTTTTCCGGCAACAGACGGTGTTGACGGCTTTGCAATTTATGACAACGAGGGGAAAGAGGTGGAATTCTCATTGATTTCCCGGGAAAAAGGACCGATGGATGTCTTTTCTCCGATCAACCTGCCGGGTATCATTGAAGTGGAACGTTGCCGGGTATATTTGTCAGTACCGGAGACTGCGCCGTTCTCTATACAGGGCTATTCTGTTCGTAAATGCGAGAAACGCCCTGTCGCCATGACGCTGCTTGAATCCGCAG
>CAUHFD010000242.1 GCA_959605275.1 uncultured Eubacteriales bacterium
GGGAGAGGTGACCGAGCAGCAATTACGTGAGGTTCACATTAAATTACGATAGGCTGAAAAAATTGATTTTTGCCTACTAAAATCAGAAAGGTGGGATTGGGGTATTGCTGTTTTATGTTTTCGCAGTGTGAGCTGCGGGTGTTTACAGCATACCCTTTTTATATGGTAACAAAACAAGATGTTGAGAATATAGCGCTGCTTTCCAAACTGCATGTCCCGGAAGAAGAACTGGAGGCTCTGACCGTTGATATGCAGAGTATTATTGATTTTGCGGATACGATAAATAATGCTTCCGAACAGGAAGAAGAGTTTGATAATATTAATAACCTCTCTAATGCTTTTCGGGAAGATGTTGTAACAACATCTTATCCCAGTGAGGAAATTTTAAAAAATGCACCGGAGCAGGCGGAGGAGCATTTTTTGGTTAGGAAAAGGGGTTAAACAATGGGAAAAATCAGTAAGCTGCACCAGTTGCTGGAGGATAGACAAATATCATGCCGAGAGTTGACAGAAAAATATTTGTCGGAGATCGAAAAAGCCAACGGCGCGTTGAACGCTTATGTAAACGTGACCGCAGATAAAGCATTGGAAACCGCCCAAATTGTAGACAAAAAAATCTCATCGGGAGAGAGTTTGCAGCCTTTAGAGGGAATCCCGATGACTTTGAAAGACAATATTTCCACGAAAGATATCGAAACCACCTGTTGCTCCAAAATTTTGAAAGGTTACAAGCCGATTTATGATGCAACGGTATGGGAGATTCTGCAAAAGCAAAATGCGGTTTTGCTTGGAAAAACCAATATGGATGAATTTGCAATGGGTTCCTCCTGTGAAACCTCTTGCTTCGGCGGTGCAACCAATCCGCACAATACAAATCATTGTGCGGGCGGCAGTTCCGGCGGTGTTGCGTCTGCGGTAGGCGGTAATATTGCTGCATATGGATTGGGTTCGGATACCGGCGGCTCTATTCGTCAGCCTGCAAGCTTTTGTGGTATTGTCGGCTTAAAGCCGACATACGGTACGGTATCCCGCTATGGTTTAATCGCTTATGCAAGCAGTCTGGATCAAATCGGTCCGATCACCGCTTCGGTGGAGGATGCTGCGCTGGTGTATGATGCAATTGCGCAGTATGACGAAAAGGACAGCACTTCTCAAGGGAAAAAACAGTCCGCTTTTGAGGCGTTGAATAACAGCATCAAAGGAATGAAAATAGGAATTGCCAGAGAATATTTAGAGGGTGTTCGTGAAGATGTCCGTCAGGCGGTACTGGATGCGGCAAAGGTATATGAGGATATGGGCGCGCAGATCGTTTATTTTGATCTTCCTGCGTTAAAGTTTGCGCTTCCTGTTTACTATATTATTGCCTGTGCGGAAGCATCCTCGAATCTTGGACGGTATGACGGTATCCGGTATGGATATAAGACGGAACATTATGAAAATATTCATGAAATGATTTGTAAAACCAGAAGCGAAGGATTTGGCGCTGAGGTAAAACGTCGTATTTTGTTGGGCACCTATGTGCTTTCTTCCGGATATTATGACGCATATTATAAAAAAGCCCAGAATCTGCGCGGTACCATTGTAAAAGCATTTGACAATGCTTTTAACGCCTGTGATGCAATATTGGCGCCGACTGTGCCGATGACCGCTTTTGAAATGGGACACGCGATTTCCGATCCGATTGAAACCTATCAAACCGATATTTGTACGGTACCGATTAATATTGCGGGATTGCCCGCAGTATCTGTTCCGTGTGGTTTTAACAGCAAAGGAATGCCGATCGGAATGCAGCTGATCGGAAATCGATTTGATGAAGCGAAAATTTTGAATATTGCCTATCAGTATCAGATTGCGCAGCCCGGTTATTTTAAAGAAACAGATTGGGGCGTTAAGCTGTAAGCGTAAAGAAAACGCTGATTTTTGATGAAAGAATGAATCACCGGGTTACGAAAGGAATGGTCATACCGATGAAATATGAAATGGTAGCCGGCTTTGAAACGCATATTGAGCTGGGTACAAAAACGAAAATTTTTTGCGGCTGTTCCACCGAGTTCGGCGGAGCGCCGAACTCTCATTGCTGTCCGATTTGTATCGGGTTGCCGGGAACCTTGCCGAAACTGAATCATCAGGTTGTCCGCTATGCGATCATGGCGGGGCTTGCAACTAACTGCGAAATTGCAAATGTATCCAAAATGGATCGAAAAAACTATTGTTATCCGGATTTGTCTAAGGCATATCAGATTTCGCAATATGACCGTCCGCTGTGTCAGAACGGATATGTTCAGCTCAGTAACGGCAGAAAGATCAGACTCAATCGCATTCATATTGAGGAAGATGCCGGAAAGCTCATTCATCAGCATGGAGACACCTATGTGGATTATAACCGCGGCGGTGTTCCGTTGATTGAGATTGTATCCGAGCCGGATATTCGCTCGGTGGAAGAAGCACGGGAATATGTTGAAAAATTACAGCAGGTAATGCGGTATATCGGTGTTTCGGATTGTAAGATGCAGGAAGGGTCGATGCGATGCGATGTCAATATTTCAGTGCGTCCGGAAGGCTCGGAAACCTTTGGCACCCGCACTGAGATTAAAAATATGAACTCCATTACATTTATCATCAGAGCAATGGAGTATGAAGCAGAGCGTCAAATTGATGTAATTGAAAGCGGCGGAAAAGTCGTACAGGAAACTTTGCGTTATGATGATGCGACGAACACGACCTCTCCGATGCGAGGCAAGGAAGATGCGCACGATTATCGGTATTTCAGAGACCCGGATTTGGTGACCATTCAGGTGACCGATGAAGAGATTGAAGAAATCAAAAAAAGTTTGCCAGAGCTTCCGTCGGTGAAGTTGGAACGATACATCAATGATTTGGGTATTCCGGAAGCCGATGCGCAGATGTTGACCAAATATCGTGCTATATCCGAATATTTTGACCGTGCTTCGCAAGGAGTTAAAACACCGAAAACGGTTTCCAATTTTATTATTGGTCAGATTTTCAGACGTTTGGAAACAGAATCTGATAAAGAAGCATTTGATATTAAGACTTCTCCGGAGCAATTGAAAGAACTGGTCGAACTGTTGGACGATGGCAAAATTAAAAATAATCTCGCGAAATCAGCATTGGAAAAAATGTTGGATAGTGGGGAACCCGTTACGGCTTTTGTCAGCGAAAGCGATATGGGCAGTTTGGATGACGATGCATTGAATGCTTTGTGCCATGAGGCAATTTCTTCCAATCCCAATGCGGTGAGTGATTATAAAGGCGGAAAAGAAAAAGCAATCAAAGCTTTGGTTGGATTTGTTATGAAAAACAGCAAGGGAAAAGCGGATGCAGCCGCGGCAGAAGCCAAATTAAAAGAACTGATCGGATAGAACTTTCTCAATTTGTTCGTTATAGAGCATTAAAAAACACGAACCGTCAGATGTTGACGGTTCGTGTTTCAGTCTGTTGAAAAACTGTAAGTTATAGTCCTTTTTTATGGAGAAACCGAGGACATGTGCATCGCGTCTTGTGCATCAAGACGAATCGACTTCCTCGACAACCCGTGTCGCAACGCGGGTTGTGGGGTACGGTTGGGAGAGGGGAAAGTCCCCTCTCCCAG
>CAUHFD010000243.1 GCA_959605275.1 uncultured Eubacteriales bacterium
TCCGGAATTGAGATTAAGGTGCAGCCGCCCGGGAAAATCATTAAAAATCTGGCTGCATTATCGGGCGGAGAGCAGTCCTTTATCGCGATTGCCATTTACTTTGCAATTTTGAAGGTGCGTCCGTCTCCTTTCTGCATTCTGGATGAGATTGAGGCTGCTCTGGATGACGTCAAAGTTGTAAAATATGCCAATTACCTGCGGCTTATGAGCGATAATACACAGTTTATTTTAATTACACACCGGCGGGGTTCCATGGAGGAAGCGGATGTGCTGTATGGAGTTACAATGCAGGAACAGGGCGTGTCAAAATTGTTGACACTGCGGGTATCTGAAGTGGAAGAACAGCTTGGTATGAAAAATATTTCATAGTAATGGACTGACTCGAAAAGGAATGGAGTTTTTATGGGTATTTTCAGCAAAATAAAAAGCGGTCTGCAAAAAACCAGAGATTCAATGGTGAAACAGGTGGAAGGGATGCTCGGCTCTTTTAAAAAGATCGATGAGGAGCTTTTTGAGGAGCTGGAGGAAATTTTGATTATGTCGGATGTCGGTGTGGCTACCTCTACCAAAATTTGTGATATTCTGCGGGAACGGGTAAAACAGAATAAGATTACCGATCCCGCGCAGATTCGCGATGAGATAAAATCGATTATCCAGGAAATGGTATCGGGTGGGGAGGAACTTCATTTAACTACTAAACCATCGGTTATTTTAGTGATCGGTGTAAACGGAGTCGGTAAGACAACCACGATCGGAAAGCTTGCAGCTAATTTAAAATCGGATGGAAAAAAGGTTATTTTAGGTGCTGCTGATACTTTTCGTGCGGCAGCGATTGACCAGTTACAGATATGGGCGGATCGCGCGGAAGTCAGTTTAGTGAAACACCACGAAGGAGCAGATCCGGCAGCGGTAGTATATGATGCCATCGTGGCGGCAAAAGCCAGAAAGTGCGATGTTGTCATTTGCGACACCGCCGGCAGACTGCATAATAAGAAAAACTTAATGGATGAGTTATCTAAAATATCCCGTGTGATAGAGCGGGAGGCTGCCGGGTGTGACGTTGAGGTCTTGCTTGTATTGGATGCGACCACAGGGCAGAACGCAGTCAATCAGGCAAAGCAGTTTCAGGAAGCCGCAGGTATTACCGGCATTGTGCTGACAAAACTTGACGGTACGGCGAGAGGCGGGATTATTATCGCCATTAAGGATGAATTGGGATTGCCTGTAAAATACATCGGCGTCGGAGAACAGATTGATGATTTGCAGCCGTTTATTCCCTCCGAATTTGTGGATGCATTGTTTTCTTAAAAGAGGAAAGGAAGTCGGTTATGAAATTGATTCTTGCCACCAATAATCAGCATAAATTAACAGAATTCCGTCGTGTTTTAGATCCGCTCGGCGTAACGGTAATGTCCCAGAAAGAAGCCGGCATTTCTATTGATGTGGAAGAGACGGGAAAAACGTTTGAAGAAAATGCCAAGCTGAAAGCGGATGCAATTTATCAATTAACCGGATTGCCGACAGTGGCAGATGATTCGGGACTGGAAGTTGATATTTTGGACAATGCCCCCGGCGTTTATACAGCACGCTATGCAGGAGAAAATGCAACTGATGCGGATCGCTACAATAAGCTGCTTGGAGAAATGAAAGCAGTAAAGGATGCAGACCGAACAGCACGTTTTGTTTGTGTTTTGCATTATATTGATTCGGACGGTGTAGGGCATTCTATGCGGGGAGAATGTTTTGGAAAAATCGGATATGAGCCGAAAGGGGAAAACGGATTCGGTTATGATCCCGTATTTATGGTGGGCAACAAAAGCTTTTCGGAGCTGCTGCCGGAGGAAAAAGACGCCGTCAGTCATCGCGGAAAAGCACTGCAAATGCTTGCGGATTTGATACAAAAACAAAAATAGAACCGGAAAGGCTATAAGTTTGAAAGAAATGCACCGCATTCCTTTCAAACTCCGCTTTTGTGTCTTTTCGGCAAATACGACGCCGAAATTTCGGTTCGTATTTTATTGAACCGAAAACGTACAAAAGCTTAGAAAGGAATGTTCATAAATATGCTTACAAGTAAACAACGCGCAAAATTGCGCGGTATTTCCAGTAAAGAAGATACTATTTTGCAGGTTGGAAAAAACGGGATCGGAGACACGCTGATCAAGCAGGTTGCAGATGCGTTGCAAGCACGGGAAATCATAAAAATGAGGGTATTGGAAAATGCCCTTATGGATCCGCGTCAAGCAGCAGAGGAACTGGCTGAGGCAACAGAATCGGAGGTTGTGCAGGTGATCGGCACTAAATTTGTCTTGTATAAGCGTAATCAAAAAAATCCGATCATAGAATTATAAGATGATGAAAAAGAAAATAGCGATTTTCGGAGGCACCTTCAATCCGATTCATCTGGGGCACGTCCGTTTGGCGATGGCTTTCCAGGAACGGTTTCAATTTGATAAAATCTTATTGATTCCGACCAAAATACCGCCGCATAAGCAGGCACCTGATTTGGCGCCGGACAAGCATCGGTATCATATGTGCCGCCTTGCAGTGAAGGATTATTCATGCTTCGAAGTCAGTGATATTGAATTAAAGCGAAAGACCAAGAGCTATACTTATGATACCTTGGCAGAGTTAAAATCTATCTATGAAGACGCTGAGCTTTTTCTGATTATGGGCAGCGATATGTTTTTGACTTTTATGCAGTGGTACCGTGCAGCCGAAATGCTTTCCATGGCAACTCTGTTGACCGCAGCCAGAGAACCTGGTGAGATGAAAATGCTGGTTCAGTGTCAACAGAAGCTGGAGCAAAAAGGCGGGAAATCCTTTATATTGGATGTTGCGCCGATGGTGATATCCTCAACCGAAATACGCGGATGGGTAAAATCCGGAAAAAGTTTAGCCGGGTATTTGGACGAAAATGTGATTCGATATATTAATGAACACGGTCTGTACGCAGATTGATAAAGGAGAACGAAGCTATTGTGCTGATAAATGAAGAAGAAATTATGCAGCTGTTGTCACAAAAATTGAAACCGAAACGCTTGGAGCATAGTGTGAATGTAGCGAAACGCGCCAAGTATTTAGCGGAACTTTATCAATATGACAAAAGAATTGCAAAAATGACAGGATTGTTACATGATGTCTGTAAAAATGACAATTTTGATATTATGTTGCAAACAATAGCGAATAGTGGTATAATCTTAACTACTGTCGAACGACAAAGCCCGCCCTTATATCATGCAATTGCCGGCGCTGCGTTTGTTAAAGACGTCTTAAAAATAAAAAACGATGATATGATTCATGCAATACGGTATCATACCACCGGTCGCGCAGGAATGTCCTTGCTGGAAAAGATCATTTTTATTGCTGATTTGACCTCAGATGATCGCTGCTATTCTGATGTCGAATTGGTTCGGAATTTGTCTGAAAAAAGCTTGGATGCAGCGATGTTGTACGCTATGGAGTTTTTGCTTCAGGATCTCATATCAAGAAAGCAGTTGCTTCATCCCGACAGTGTAGCATGTTATAATGAAAATCAAAGCAGATACCATTCACATAAGAACCCAA
>CAUHFD010000244.1 GCA_959605275.1 uncultured Eubacteriales bacterium
CAGTTCTATTAATGATGAGATTGATAAATTGCGGCACTCAGCGACATCTGCTTTATCGGAGCGTCGCGATGTGATTATTGTGTCCAGTGTTTCCTGTATTTATAGTTTGGGAAGTCCGATTGATTATCGAAATATGGTTATCTCGCTGCGTGCAGGCACACAGATGGAACGGGATCAGTTGTTAAAAAGATTGGTTGGAATACAATACGAAAGAAATGATATAAACTTCATAAGAAATAAGTTTCGTGTTCGAGGTGACGTGGTCGAAATTTTTCCGGCGTATTCCGGAGATACTGCAATTCGGGTTGAATTTTTCGGTGATGAAATCGATCGAATCAGCGAGATTACTCCTTTGACCGGAGAAGTGAAATCGGTTGTGCAGCATGTTGCAATTTATCCGGCATCTCATTATATTGTACCGCCTGAAAAGCTCCATGACGCAATTGAAGTGATTGAGCAGGAATTAGAAGAACGCGTGAAATATTTTGTGGACAACGATATGCTTTTGGAAGCGCAGCGTATTAAGCAACGAACGCAGTATGATATTGAAATGCTGTCTGAAGTCGGATTTTGTAAGGGAATTGAAAATTATTCCCGCATTTTGTCAGGGCGGGCTCCCGGCAGTACGCCGTACACTTTGCTTGATCACTTTCCGAATGATTATTTGCTGATGATTGACGAGTCCCATGTTACGGTACCGCAGGTTAGAGGAATGTATTTCGGTGACTATGCTCGCAAAAAGACATTGGTGGATTACGGATTTCGTTTACCTTCCGCTTATGACAACCGACCGCTGAATTTTGATGAGTTTTACAATCGGATCAATCAGGTGATCTATGTTAGTGCAACTCCTGCTGAATTTGAACGCAAAAACAGCAAGGTGATTGCGGAGCAGATTATACGGCCGACGGGATTACTTGATCCGGAGATTGAAGTAAAGCCGGTAGACGGACAGATTGAGGATTTGCTGTCTGAAATCAATCAGCGTACCGAAAAAGGGGAGCGGGTGCTGGTTACAACGCTGACCAAAAAGATGGCAGAGGATCTGACCGAATTTTTGAAAAAGATGGATGTAAAAGTGCGTTATATGCATCATGATATTGATACCATTGAGCGAATGGAAATTATCCGGGATCTGCGGCTTGGTGAGTTTGATGTTTTGGTCGGGATTAACTTGCTGCGGGAAGGGCTGGATATTCCTGAGGTTTCTCTTGTTTGTATTTTGGATGCCGATAAAGAAGGATTTCTGCGATCGGAAACTTCATTGATCCAAACGATCGGACGTGCCGCTCGAAATGAACAGGGAAAAGTTATTATGTATGCGGATCAGGTCACCGGTTCTATGGAACGCGCGATATCTGAGACCTTACGTCGTCGTGAAATTCAGATGAAATATAATGAAGAACACGGCATTAAACCGCAGTCGATCAAAAAAGAAGTTCGGGATATTATTGAAATATCCAGTCATAATGTTGATAAAGACGGAAATCCGGTGAAAAAGTTAAGCCGGCAGGAGCGTATGGAATTAATAGGAAAGTTGAAAACAGAAATGAAAGCGGCGGCCAAGTTGCTGGAATTTGAACATGCGGCTTATTTGCGGGATAAAATTAAAGAACTGGAAGAAATGAAATAAGCAAACTTCATAAGGAATGGCGAATAAAATGAAAGTATATCATGGAGCTTCAAAAACAATTCAAAAGCCGCAAATTATGATTTCCGAAATCGGTCGGGAGTTTGGCATTGGCTTTTATGTAACACCAAATAGAGAAATGGCTGTCAAAAATGCAAAACGTGCCGCTCGGCAAGGATTTGTTTATGACAACCTCAAGCCGACATTGAATATTTATGACTTTGAACCCGAAACGATAGCGGAACATTTCCGCGTCATTCATTTGGACGGATACAGCAAGGAATGGTTGGATTTTATTTTGCGTTGCTATACCGATATCCATTTTGTACATCATTATGATGTGGTATTTGGTAATGCCGTAACTTCAGAAATCGCAAACATTTTATCTCCGTATCGTTTCGGTAAAATTTCCGAAACAGAGGTGCTGCATCGGCTGTCCTCCATGCCGCAAACAGAGCAAATCTGCTTTTCGACGGCGCCTGCTTTGGAAGAATTAGAGTATGTAGAAAGTGTACAACTATAACATAAGAAACGACTCGAACGGCAATAGACCGTTTGAGTCGTTTCTTGCTTCGCGGGCAATCGGCATTATTTATTTAGCAGTACTTTATCAGATATTTGCTGTGGCAAGTGTTCCGGTTTATTTGAGTGTTTGACAATCGCAACGCCCGACACCAAAACACAACCTAATCCGATCGCGTACATATGATTCAACAACGTAATAATGATGGCTGCAATTGCAAATAAAGCATATGTTACGATACTTCGGATGCGATTCGGCTGAATTTTGATTAAAGTAGAAAACAGTATGTAGAATCCGGCTAAAATCAGCATAATCCACGTCATGGGGAAGAGTGCAGTCAAAACCCCAAAAGAGGTGGCGATACATTTTCCTCCTGACTGTTTGTAAAACGGTGCGGTAGCATGCCCTAAAACCGGAGCAACCATGACCAGAGAGAATAGAAAACTATTTGTATCTACTGTTTTGACAGCCACATAAACCGGTAAGAATCCTTTGAGCAAATCAAGCAATAAGCAGATGATACCAATTTTCCAACCGGCATGGATAAAGACATTTGCCGCTCCCGGATTGTGATCATCACTTATTTGACAAATATCGATACCTCGCAGTAATTTAGGAATGTGCAGACTGAAAAGAATACCGCCGCATAAATATCCTCCCAGTATCAGCAAAGTCCAGATGAACCAAGGAGCGAATCTCATTGGCTTAAAACATATGCGGCAATATCCTTTGCGGCATTCGAATTGATTTGTTGTCTTTGCATATCGCATATCCTTTCTGCTTTATTGGGATTGTTGATTAAAGAATCAGCAAATTCTGCGGCTTGTTCCGTTGTTTTGGCATATAAAGACATTCCTTTTTCTGCGAAAAAAGTGGCATTTTTCGTTTCGCAGCCCGGAATCGGCATGGTATGGATTAAAGGAATATTGGTCACTGCGGCCTCTGTGCTGGATATTCCTCCGGATTTTGAAAGCAGTACATCGGCGGCTTTCATGTAGATATATACTTCTTTGGTAAAAACGACTGCTTTTACTCTTTGATCAGTTTGGTGCAAATGATCTACTTTTTCTTTCAGCGAATCATTCCTGCCACATAACACATAGATGATAATGTTTTTATCTGGGTTTTTCAACAGCCCGTTACATAATTCAAGAATGTTTCCGCATCCCATTCCGCCCGTCATAATGAGATACATCTTTTTATCTGAAGGTATCACTAAATGATTCCTTGCCTCGTTTTTCTGAATATGCTCAGAAAATTTTTTGTGTACCGGGATTCCCGTGGCAATCAGCCTGTCTTTTTTCATTCCTTTGTCCGCGCATTCCTGCATCAAATCTCGATGGGGAAGAAAATAGCAGTCTAAGTCAGTTTCCTCAAAAAAG
>CAUHFD010000245.1 GCA_959605275.1 uncultured Eubacteriales bacterium
TCCTCGGTTTCTCCATTAAAAAGGGCTGTAACTTATAGTTTTTCGACAGTCTGAAGCCGCTTCGTTTTTTACGAAGCGGCTTCTTTGGGAGGTAAAACCTATCAGTGGTACATAAAAAAACAGATACCGATATAATGAGTAATTGCACCCGCCATAACGAATAAATGCCAGACCATATGGTGAAATTTAAATCCTTTTTTAGCGTAAATGATTGCACCGACCGAATAAGCAACACCGCCGGCAAATATCAGCCAAAACAGCGGAGGATTTGCATTTTGGAAAAACAGCGGCATAAACATAATCAATGTCCAGCCCATTACAAGGTAGATGACGAGTGATACTTTAGGCATGGATTTCTTTACCAGCGATTTAAACAAGATACCGAATATCACTGCCAGCCATTGAATGATCAGAATAATCAGAGCAGGAATACCGCCGATAACAGAAAGAGCAATCGGTGTATAAGTGCCGGCGATGGCAACGTAAATAAAGATATGATCTAATATTTTCATGACGCTTTTTTGTCTGGAATCATGGGGCATACAATGATAAATGGTCGACATTAAAAACATCATAAACAGACATATACTGAATATGGTTACACCGACAACGTCCACGGCTGATCCTTTTTCCCATGCAATAATGGATACAATCGGAAACATGATCAATACCCAAAGTGCGGCGACTCCATGCGTGATTGCGTTTGCAATTTCTTCACCCAGCGTAAGCGTTTTTAAAGTTTTTTTTGCCATTTCTTTGACTTTCATCGTGCCAAAATCCTTTCTGGTCATGCAAAATACAGAAATTCATATTTTGTGACCGTACGGCAATAGTTATCAGAACAAATCAAAAAATTTGGTTTGTGCAACTGATATTATTTTAGCATAGATTTATGAATAGTTTCTGAATGATGAGGAAAAATAAAAGAAATAGAATCAGTGAAGTGTTGATTACATCAGTACTTTGCTCACAATGTTTGGGGGATTTTCATTGTCATATACTTCTGATCTCAAAGAAAATGAAAGATTTTTTGATCAAGTCTTCCGTGTTGATAAAAATTTTGATTTGGTAAAACGACCGGTTTTTTTTGCAGATAAAAGAGCGGTTCTTTATTTTATCGATGGATTTGTAAAAGATGAAATCATGGAAAAAATACTGGAATTTTTGATGAAAATCAAAAAAGACGGAATGATTGTCGGGATGACCGATACCAAAACGTTTGCCGATGCTTTTATCCCTTATGTAGAAGTCGATGTCACTGCAGATACCGAAGAAATCATTACCATGGTGTTATCCGGAGCCATTGCGCTGCTGATTGACGGATTCCCGGAAGCGATCATTATCGATGCCAGAACATATCCCACCCGGAGTATCGAGGAACCGGATTCTGACAGAGTACTCCGCGGTTCACATGATGGATTTGTCGAAACGATGGTATTTAATACGGCATTGCTGCGCCGAAGAATCAGAGATCCGCGTTTGATTGTGGAAATTGTACGGGTCGGTAAAAAGTCGCGAACAGATATTGCAATCTGTTATCTTGAATCAAAAGCAGATCCGTCTTTCGTGGAAAAGATAAAAACAAAGCTGAATGCTCTTACTGTGGATTCCCTTACGCTGGGACAGGAAAGCTTAGCGGAGGCATTGATTCATCAGCGATGGTATAATCCGTTTCCAAAGGTGAGATATACAGAACGTCCGGACAGTGCGGCAGCATCGGTTTATGAGGGGAAAATTCTGTTGATGGTTGATAACTCTCCGTCGGCAATGATTCTTCCTACCTCCATTTTTGATTTTGTGCAGGAAACGGATGATTTTTATTTTCCTCCTTTTACAGGCACGTATTTACGTTTAACACGCATTGCTATTTTTTTGTTGACCATATTTTTGACGCCGGTGTGGTATCTGTTGATTCAAAATCCGAGTTGGATTCCGACATGGCTTGATTTTATTAAAGTTGCCGAGCCAAACACAATACCGATTATTTTTCAGCTTTTGCTTGTTGAATTAGCGATAGACGGATTAAAATTGGCATCATTAAATACACCAAGCCCGCTTGCCAGTTCATTTAGCGTGATTGGCGGTTTGATATTGGGAGAGTTTGCCGTAAAGGCACAGTGGTTGGTTCCCGAGGTGATTTTATATATGGCTTTCGTGGCAATTGCAAATTTTACACAGCCTAGCTTTGAATTAGGATATGCGTTTAAATTTATTCGTGTTTTTTTACTGATTGCGATTGCCGTTTTTAATTTGTGGGGATTTATTATTGGACTTGTTATTTGCATTTTACTGGTATGTTTTAATAAGACAGTAGAGGGAAAAAGCTATTTGTATCCGCTGATTCCTTTTAACGGAAAAGAAATAAAAAAAATGTTTATTCGAAAACGGTTGCAGGGTACAGACGAATAAAGTTTTGTAAATCAAATCTTCCATGTTTTGCAGGTGTTACATATCATTGTAACACCTGCAAAAACCATTTTAAAACTGATTTTGGAGATGGTTGACAGATATTACCTAAAATGTTATACTTTGAGAAATATGAAAGAAAGATGGATGAGTGTATTGGCAATGAACTTGAAAAAACAATATATTCGTTCATACAATCGAACAAAAACATTCGGAAAGGATGAAAAAGTATGACACAATTGCAAAACAACGTTTTTCAACCTGCTTTTATTTTTTCGGATGGCATGGTACTGCAAAGAGATAAAAAGATCCCGATATGGGGGCTAGGCAAAGCAGGGATGACCGTGCAAGCTACTTTATTACAAGATGATACGGTATTGGAAACGCAGAGTACACAGGTGAAAGAGGATGGCACCTTTTATCTGGAATTATCTGACAGAGCCGGATCTTTTATCCGTTATACATTGGTTCTTGCATGTCAGGATGAAAAAATTTCTTATCATGATGTCTTGATCGGCGAGGTTTATCTGGCAGCAGGACAATCTAATATGGAATTCCCGATTTTGTTTTCTCAAAACAGAAAAGAAGTGTTGGAACAGGCAAATAATCCGAATCTCCGTTTTTGCCGAGTTTATCGCGATGTGCCGAATGAAATCCCTCGCATGAAAGAGCCGCAATTCGAAGCGACTGTTGTATGGGGAAGAGGAGATTCTGCTGCGGACTTGGATCCCATTTCTGCAGTTGCATATAGTATTATTTTCCATTTGTATCAGATGACCGGTGAAAAGTGGCCGGTTGCTTTTGTCGATATTTCGAAAGGCGGGGCAAGGTTGGAGACATTTTTAAATCGTTCCCAAATCGACGCTCTGCCGTTGTTACATAAGATTATTTCCGAGGAAAACCGTGAGGAGGATCATTGGGGCACTCATGGGGCAGATAACTATAACGAAATCATGGGGATGTATTATGAACGGGTTTGTCCGATTGAGCATATCAAAGTGAAAGGAATCCTTTGGTATCAGGGGGAAAGTAATCTCGGCACACAGGAAAAATCGGATGCGTATGTTCCTGCTTTCGAGGAACTGTGCAGGG
>CAUHFD010000246.1 GCA_959605275.1 uncultured Eubacteriales bacterium
GTAAATACTTTTTCTTATTTTTCTTGGTTTATCTGTTTTGGGAACTGACAAAAATCACCTGAAAGGTATTGATTTATTTCCAATTTATATTATTTGGTGATGATAATGATAAGAAAATGTTTTTAATTGTAAATTTATCTTGAATTTTGATGTTTTTTGATATATTATAAAAATGTACTTTTTTAGGAGCAAATATCACAGACAAAAAAGCGAATTCAAAAGGAATGGTGATTTTTATGGACGAAAATTTAAACAACAACGGCAATGTTCAAATTCCCGTACCGGAAAAAAATGATTATCCCACTCAAGAGCAACAGACAGGTGCCGCACCGCAAACACCGCCTGTTGTGAATAATTCCCAGCAGGTGATACCAGGATATCAGCAACAACCCAATCAGCCTTATCAGCCACCGGTAAATCAAGGGTATCAGCAGCAACCGAACGTAGCCTATCAGCAACCGGTAAATCAAGGATATCAGCAGCAACCGAATGTAGCCTATCAGCAACCGGTAAATCAAGGATATCAGCAGCAACCGAACGTAGCCTATCAGCAACCGGTAAATCAAGGATATCAACAACAGCCGAATGTAACCTATCAGCAAGTGGGCACAGCCCCGGTCAATGCGGTTGCTGCGAAAGCCAACAAGAAATATCTTCCTATTATTATCGGAGCGGCTGCGGTTGCTTTTATCGCTTTTATCTGTATTGTAATTTTTGCAATTACTTCTTTGGGAAAAACAACCGTAGACATGAGCAAGTACTACGAAATCAGCGTAAAAGGCTTTAACGGTTATGCCAAAGCAAGTATTTCCGAAACGGTTGATCCGTATACAGCATTAAGCGCAGAAGGAAAAATCAAAACTGAGACTTCATTGAATTCTGCTCTGAGTGCATATGCTTTCTTTTCCGATATCGACGGAAAACTTTCCAAAACGCAAAACATTTCCAACGGCGATACCATTGAACTTACTTTTACATATAATAAAGATCTTGCGAAAAGACTGAAATTTAAAGTCAAAAACACAACTATTAAATTAAAAGTCAGCGGCTTGGAAGACGGCAAAAAAATAGATCCGTTTGCTGATTTAGAATTGACGTTCACCGGCGTATCTCCAAACGGGAAAGTAACCGTTAATAACAACAACGGCGATGACTTTATCCGTCGCATCAGCTACTCTGTTGATAAGAAAAGCAAACTGAAAAACGGAGACACCATTATTGTGACTGCTTCCTATAATGAAGATTATGCAATCGAAAACGGATATGTAGTTACTGCTACCACTAAAGAATATCAAGTCAGCGGTCTCTCTTATTACCTGGATGACAAAACAACCATCTCAGCTGAAAATAAAACAGCATTTGAAAAAGAATTCAAAGACAGAATTGATTCTATTTTAGCAAGCAGAGCAGAAAGTATTTACAATCAATTCGGAGATTCTGTTTACGGCGGAGAAACTCCGACAGTAGGCACCCCCCAATTAGTAAAAGGTTATATTCTCTGTGTAAAAAATACTGACAACTATTACAGCACTTATAACAAGCTTGTCATCGTTTATAAAGTAGATATTAATGTACAAGCCGGCAAATATTCCTCCAGCCCCGAAAAATTCGGCAAACGTACCGGTTATGTCGCAGTTGAGTTCACCAATGCCGGAATCTCAAGCGAAGGTATATTGCTGAATTCTTCCACCTCTACCTATTCCGGATATAAGGCGTCCGATTCCATGGATGAACTGGAAAACGATCTTGTCACTGTTAATAAATCAAACTACATTGTAACCCATTGGTAAATCAATTTCCGGAAAAAAAGCACCTCTTGTTCCGTGAGAACAAGAGGTGCTTTTTTTTCCATTACAATTTAATCCGTTACTCATTAATGGAGTCCTTACTGCATGAATCTTCAACAAAACCATTCACATTAATTACTGGATTGACTGCTTGTCAGCGAAGTTCCTCGATCCTCCGCCAGCGTTACGTTGATGGTGAGTGTAGTTGACTTATTTAAAGCTGTTATCCGATATACCGTCATTTTCACGGTTTCACCCGGCTTCTTGGTTCTTAGAAACTCGGTAACATCTTCGGTAGTTTTGATGTCTTTGCCATCCATTTTCGTAATAATATCGCCGACTTGCAATCCGCTTTTTGCCACATCCAAAGTGGAGTCAATTGACATAACCTGCAATCCCATCGGGACGTCATTTAATGCTGCGGTAAATTTATCGATCTCCTGATAGGTAATACCGACTTTTACGCGTCCTTCCACAAATCCATGCGCAACCAGACTGTCGACAATCGGCTTAGCCTCATTAATTGCAATGGCAAAACCGATCCCTTCATACTCGTTTGCAACAATCTTAGAGGAATTAATTCCAATTACCTGACCGTAAGCATTTACAAGCGCACCGCCCGAATTTCCCGGATTGATTGCTGCATCTGTTTGAATACAAGTCATGCTGAATCCGCTGGAGCTGGATTTAATGTTTCGATTGACTGCCGAAACAATACCGCCGGTTACACTTCCGGCTAATTCCATACCATTTGGATTGCCAATCGCTAAAACACGCTCACCAACCTCCACTGTGGAAGAATCCCCGAACTCCGCCTTAGTCAGATTATTTGCTTTAATTTTAATCACTGCGAGATCAGAACGAGTATCAATACCAATCAATTCTGCACCATAACTCTCCTCGTTGTCTAAATAAACCTGAATACTGTTAACCAGAGTTCCCTCCTCCGTCATGAAAACGTGCGCATTCGAGATAATATAGCCATCCGTACTCATGATAATACCGGAGCCCTGACCGTACATTTGATACTGCCGTCCTGAATTCACATAAACGACAATACCGACCACCGAAGGCTTAACCTTTTTCGCAATTGCCGTATCGGTTAACAATCCATCTTCTGTTTTTTCTGCGTTTTCAGCAGGACGGCTATTGATTTCAAGATTCGGTCCGCTGTTCACTGCAGAAGATGTGCTACCCGCCAAAATCCCTTGTCCACCGTTAAACATCGCATAGATCACAAAGGAAGCCGCAGTACAAACCAAAGCAATCACTAAAATAACAGAAAAAATAATCAGCCCTTTATTTTTCTTCGGTTTTTGCTGTTTTTCTATATTCTCATAATTAGCAACGTTCCATTGATACTCCTGTTTCGGAGGCTGCGGATTAACCGGCTGCTGATACTGCTGGTATTGTTGGTATTGTTGGTTTCCGCCCGGATATTGCTGACCGGATGACCACTGATTCATCGGCGGATATGGATTATTAGGGGGACGATATCCATTCGGCTGCTGATATGTAGAATGTGTTTGTTGTTGATAATATCCCTGCTGTCCGCCATTATTTTCCCATTGCGAATGAGAGGTCTGAGAGACTTCTTCCTTTGGTTCAGAAGCATCGGGGTCCTTTGCAGAATCCGATATAGATGATGTATTTTCCGCCGAAGCCACACCCTGTGCT
>CAUHFD010000247.1 GCA_959605275.1 uncultured Eubacteriales bacterium
AATTATTCATTGATACTGCAAACGTAGACTACATCAAGGAGGCAAATGATTTAGGCGTCATCTGCGGCGTCACAACAAACCCCAGTCTAATTGCAAAAGAAGGTCGCGATTTTAAAGAGGTTGTTTCAGAAATCACTTCTATTGTAGACGGACCGATCTCTGCCGAAGTCATCTCCTTAGAGCATGACGGTATGGTTACAGAAGCATTGGAACTTGCGAAAATCCACAAGAACATCGTGATTAAAATTCCAATGTGTGCAGAAGGCCTAAAAGCCGTCAAAATTTTAACCGCGAAAAAAATTAAAACCAACGTAACGCTGATTTTCTCGGCGGCGCAAGCATTGCTGGCAGCCCGCGCCGGAGCCAGCTTTGTCAGCCCCTTTTTAGGCAGATTGGATGACATCGGATCAGAAGGCATGACTCTGATCCGCGATATCGCCGATATCTTCTCGATACACGGAATTGAAACCGAAATCATAGCGGCAAGCATCCGCAATCCGATTCACGTCATTGAAGCGGCAAAAGCAGGCTGCGATATTGCTACTGTCCCCTATAACGTCATCATGCAGATGATGAACCATCCGCTGACCGCAAGCGGGATCGAAAAATTTCTGAAAGATTGGGAAACCGTCCCGAAGAAGTAATATTTTATTCTAAATATACATTTAGTTTAAATTCAATCGAAACGAACAGCACCCTGCATGCCGCGAATGGCATGCAGGGTGCTGTTTTACGCAAAAGAAACAACCGGACGATTTTGATTACAGCGTCATTAAAAAGCCGGCGATTTTCTCTGCAAGAATTTCATGTCCGGCATCATTCGGATGCAATCCGTCCGGCACATATTTCTGCTGAATGATCGGCACCTTCGGCTGTAAACCGGAGGAGGCAAACAAATCCAATACCGGAATCGAATAATATTCCGCAACCTCACGGATAATGGCAACATAACGATACAAAGTACCGACATCTTCCTTTTTATTGCCTTCCCCGCGCGGATTATCCTCATTACAACGATGCAGCGGTGTGATCATCATTATTTTCGACTCCGGATATTTGGTGAGCAGCGATGTCAACAAAACATGCAGTGCGCCGTAAAAAGTGTCCGCGGTCCGATCCTCCATTTTTCCGAGCGGCGCATCTCCGTGACCGAAATCATTGGTACCGCCGAACACGACGACCGCATCGGCATCCGGATCCATCCCGTCCACACGAGAGGAGAAATTCTGATCCCAAATAGGCTCCGCAGAAGGCGTATGCTGCAAGGCAATGCGAGTGCCGCCGATGCCGTAATTACGGCATACTGCTCCATATCGTTGTGCAATTACATTAGTAAAAAACTTATCCGGCGCACTAGCCCCATGACCTTGGGTAATGCTGTCACCTAAAAAATTGATTTTGCTTCCCGTTAAATTCATGTCATTACTCCGCCTATATTTAAAATGATCAAAACAAACCGTTTCCATATAAAAACGATATGAAAACGATTCGTTTATAGTAATATCATAATATTTTCTGTTAGTCAACACAAAATTCTTACTATCCGCAAAATTTCTCTGTTCGATACAAAAATTTCTCGTTTGCTTTGGTAACATCAAAGCAGGACAGAGAGCCTTTTTTTCTGTCTAATTGCTTCATCCGCGCAAATACCCACGCGAAATGCGGAGTAAACATCTTCCATGGATGGCGCTTCGGAAGGTCTGTTTTCGATCAAATCAATCAATGCCTGCAGTTGTTTCCACATGGGCTTGTACTGCGCATTGATATTGAGGGAACGGTAGGTATTGTCTTTCTTCGTATAAATTTCAATCAGATCACCCTCTTCGACGTGTGAACTGCGAAAAGCCTGCAGTGTGATCGAAATACTGCCCTTGGTTCCGACAAACTCTTTGATATTGGCAGACATGATAGACGGACTCCAACCGGCTTCATAATAGCCGACCGCTCCGTTTTCCAACTCCAGATTGACAATTCCGTAATTGTAATCAAAATCATGGTTCTTATCATCAAGAACCGTCCCGATGCCGCTAACGTGAGCAATCCTGCTGTTACTGAACCACTGCATCACATCAAAATAATGTACACCGCAATCCAAGATCGGCGAGCAGTCTTTTAACAGCTTCTGATATCGATCCCAATCCTTACAGTGATGATTCTGCACCATCCGCATGAGTTTGAGTTCGCCGATTGTCCCCGCATCAATCAGCTCTTTGACCCTACGGTAAGTTTGGTTATATCTCAAAATATGTGCCACCGAGACATGAACGGGAGAATTTTTAACCAAGCAGTAAAATTCCTCGCCGTCAGCTGCGTTGCAGGCAATTGGCTTTTCGCAAAGCAGATGTTTTCCAGCCGAGATGCAGTCTTTTAAAATGCTCAGATGCGATTGGGTGTAAGTTGCGGCAATCACAATGTCCACGTCATCCCGGTTGATATAGGTATGATAATCCGTATCGCTGAAATCGGCATGATATTTTTTCAGAAACAAATCCGCTCTTTCGATGTCCGTGTCAATTACTGCAACAATATGAATATTGTCTTTGTAATAAATGTTCTCGATATGCTCTTTTCCGATATGACCGCAGCCGATTAACACAATACCATATTGCTTCATATTGTTCCGTCCTTTTTGTCAAAAATCAAACGCAGGGAACAGGAACAGTAAAATATAATACTTACGGAACAATCCCGTTTTTCATCTGTTCCTGCTCTTTTTATACTAAAATCTAATTGAAAGCTTTCATCGATTTCCGAGGATGAATTGTGTCAGAAAAGGCAGACGACACCGCTGGGCTGACGCCCAGCAAGGAGGATAACGCTTTCTGGCGCAATTCAGAACGGAAAGAATGAAAGTATTTCATTAGATTTTAGTATTAGTATTAGATCACGCCCAAAACACCCCAAACAGGCAAAACATCAGTGTCGCCCTTTTCTCGGTTGATTCGGCAAACATTAGTATTATAAATGAATTTTCAGCTTATTTCAAGACACAAAAAAGTTCGGAGTGTTCGGAAAAATCTTTGCATTTACCTTTTCGGTCAAAATACAAAGTGATTTTCCGAAACGCTCCGGTTACATGATGTTTATTGCATACATTGCTTCAAAAATGTCACTGCCATCTTAATATCTGCTGCCGGATTTTTTCCTACTTCCCGCTCGATCGTCAGATATCCATGATAATCAATATCAGACAGTGCTTTCAAATAGCGCGGAAAATTTACAAAGCCCATACCGAGCGGAAGTTCCAAATAGGTTTGTTCCGGATTTGCTTTCGTCCTCTCCAGTTTTACGCCATCCTTCGCATGGGTATGGACAATATAATCTTTTAATGTATCCACTGCGGCAACAGGATCGTCACCGGACAGCATGATCAGATTGGCGGGATCAAAATTGACCGCTACCCCTTTGGAGGTTAAGCTGTCTAAAAATCTC
>CAUHFD010000248.1 GCA_959605275.1 uncultured Eubacteriales bacterium
CTTTTTATCGCTATTTCCACAAGAAGCAATGGTCAAAACCATTAATCCTGCCAACAATAATATAGCTATCTTTTTCATTATCGGTATTCTGTCCTCTCCAAAGGTTTCTCTTTCTGTTTTTTAAACCGGATGTACCTTGCTGACTTTATCTACATGGTCTGCGTCAATACCCAGTTCTTTGTTTCTTCGGTTTTCAAAGAATTTCGTTGCAACCTGTCCGAACTGCGCATAGCTCAAAACATCCTCATCCTGTTCAATCCATTCCGCACATTCCTTTTTCAAGGTCTCCAGCTCCGGTTTGAGCAAATCAGCAGGACGGCAATCGATCGGCTCTTCATCGCCGATAATTTTTTTACGGAATTCCGGATCAACCGGCACCGGCGTTTTGCCGTATTCGCCGCGGAGTAATCCTTTAAACTCCTTGGTAACCATCTTATAGCGCTCGCCCATTATGACGTTAAACACTGCCTGTGTACCTACGATCTGAGAAGATGGAGTAACTAAAGGCGGATAGCCTGCGTCTTTACGGACATTCGGTACTTCCATTAAAACTTCATCCAACTTATCTTCTTTACCTGCCTGCTTCAATTGAGATACCAAGTTGGACAACATACCTCCCGGAACCTGGTACAGAAGTGTATTGGCATCAACACCAAGCATTTTTGGGTTAAGCAAACCATTTGCAAGATACTTTTCACGCAGCTTCGCAAAATGTTTCCGCACAATATTCAGCTGCTTTAAATCCAAACCGGTATCCATTTCTGTGCCCTGGAACGCTGCCACCATAGATTCTGTTGCCGGGTGAGAAGTACCCATTGCCAGAGGTGACATGGCGGTATCAATGATATCGGCGCCTGCCTCTACTGCTTTCATCAAAACCATAGAAGCCAGACCGGAGGTATAATGTGTATGCACCTGAACCGGAACCTTGACCGCCGCTTTGATTTCTTTTACCAGCTCGTAGGTATTATAAGGCGTCAGCAATCCTGCCATATCCTTGATACAAATGGAATCCGCACCGGCATCTTCGAGCTGTTTTGCATAATTGACAAAATACTCATTATTGTGCACCGGACTGGTGGTATACGAAATAGCCGCCTGCAAATGCGCATTTTCTTTTTTTGTCGCCTTAATGGCAGTTTCCAAATTTCGAATATCATTTAAAGCGTCAAAAATACGCAGAATATCAATTCCGTTCGCTACGCTTTTCTGCACAAAGTACTCTACCACATCATCTGCATAATGCCGATATCCCAACATATTCTGACCACGGAACAACATCTGCAATTTTGTATTTGGCATTTCTCTGCGAATAACCCGTAATCTTTCCCATGGATCTTCATCTAAGAAGCGGAGACAAGCATCAAAGGTAGCGCCGCCCCATACTTCGGCGGAATAATACCCCACTTTATCCATTTCTCCGAGAATCGGCAACATTTCATCTAAAGTCATACGTGTGGCAATCAAAGACTGATGAGCATCACGCAAAACAGTTTCGGTAATTTTTACTTTTGCCATGATAACAACCCTGCATTTCTGTTAAAAAGTTATTCAGAAACACAATTCCTTTCTCCAAGTATTTCTTTCCGAACAACATGACCGATATTTACTGAATTGTCATCAGTAAATCGTTTGACTCAACCGTGTCGCCCTTCTTAACTGCAACGGAGCCAACGGTACCGTCACAAGCAGCAACAATGTCATTTTCCATTTTCATTGCCTCTAAAATCATAACGACCTGACCTTCTTTAACGGTATCGCCGACTGCAACGTTTACATTTACAATAGTGCCGGGCATCGGAGAAACAACTTTCGTACCAGCTGTGGCAGCAGCCGGTTTTGCAGCCGGTTTTGCAGCAGGTTTTGCTGCCGGTGCACTTGGTGCAGCAGCCGGAGCGGCTGCCGGAGCAGGGGCAGCGACAGGTGCAGCAGCAACAGAAGCACCAACTTCTTCGACCGCTACATCATAGGAATTACCGTTTACTGATATATTAAATCTTCTCATTTTATTAGCCTCCATTATTTTATTTTATCACATCATGCGCATTAAAGCGGCATATTTCCATGTTTTTTCGGCATTTTGCTGACGCGTTTTCCGCTGAGCATATCCAACGCTCCTATTAAATAAGCACGCGTTTGATCCGGCTCGAAAATCTGATCGATATACCCGTTCTTCGCAGCCTCTAAAGGAGAAGCCAAAGTATTCTTATATTCCTCTGTCAGCTGATCTCTGCCGGCTTTATCCAGACCGGCAAGCTTTTCATGCCACAAAATTTCAACTGCGGCGTCCGGAGCCAAAGCGGAAATCATAGCGGAAGGCCATGCCATTACCATATCGGCATTCGCACCCTTCCCCGCTAAAGCAATATAAGCAGATCCGACAGCATCTCCGGTAATCAATGCTATCTTGGGACAAGTGGCTTCTGCATAAGCATGTGCAAGCTTTGCACTTTCACGGATACTGCCTGCAAGCTCCGCTTTTGAGGACGGTACAAAGCCGTCTGTATCCACCAAAGTGACAACCGGAATAGAAAAAGCATCACAGGTTCTGACAAAACGAGCAAGTTTAGCGCTGTCATCAGAAGTCAGCTTCTTGCCTTTAGTTGCCGCAAAACCAACCGTACTGCCCGCCAATGTTCCCAGCGCAGTTACTACGCCTTTTCCAAATTCCTTCTGAAGCACTACCACGCTGGATGCATCTGCAATTGCTTTTACTGCTTTACAGGTGCAGGATTCTTCTTTCAACATATATTGCAACAAGGTATCTGCACCGGCTGCATCCTCTTCATACTCAAACTGAGGCACCATGGACAGATTGTTGATCGGAAGCAATGAAAGTAAGGTCCTTGTCTGCATCAATGCATCTTGGTCATCTTTGCAAACCAGATGAGCTACTCCGCATTTTTCAGCGTACACAGCAGTGCCGGCTTCTTCGACCGACTCTCCGTTTGCCTTTGTCACAAAAGGTGCAGCCATAAACAGCTCCGCCTTTTCGGACATCACCACAAAATCAGCACCGCAAGCAAGCATCGCGCTCACTCCGGCACAGGTTCCCAATACAACCGCAATCTGAGGAACAACGCCGGAGAGATTGTTAGACAGCGCAAGCATATCTCCATAACCGGCAAGTGCGTCAAAACCTTCGTTTAATCTTGCACCCTTAGAATCATAAATAGCTACAACAGGCGCGCCGGTTTTGGAAGCCATTTCGTATACCTTTTTAATTTTTTCCGCATGAATGCGTCCGACAGCACCGCCATCCACTGAATTATCCTGCGCAAAAGCGTAAACAGGATTGCCGTCTACATATCCGTATCCGGTAATTACCCCGCAGGAAATGTCATTTGTCATTGC
>CAUHFD010000249.1 GCA_959605275.1 uncultured Eubacteriales bacterium
ACCTCTTTAAATCCGCTTCGCGACTAGGTTTTTCGCTTGTTCAGCAGACATTAATTAAGCATAAAATGAATGGAGCCAAGCACAAATGGCTTTGAAGATATTACACATATTTTTTACCTCATCTGGCATTTCGTTTTGCGGGATAACTAAATAATAATAAAACGGTAACAAAAATACAATGCCAAAATTCTGGAAGCTATGGTAAAAATAGCCTTAAAAGAAAAATTATCTCAAAAATGCAGTTATAATTTAGCCTGTCCCATCATATCAATTAAGAGAAAAGGACAAGATGTTATGGCTTTTTGCCGTAAAACATAAAGGAAAAATAGTAAGATAGAAATGTGCTGCATTCCTTTCTTACTCCGCTTTTGTAGGGGGTTGATCTGCGCATAGTTTACCAAAACCGCACAAAAGCTCATATGGAGAGTGACTGTTAATATGGAACATGATGTTTTTGAACAAGCTGTTGATGTTTTATGTGACAACATAAAAGGGAGGTTGTCGGAGATTACAGATCAGGTGAAACATACTGCTATCGAAATTAGGATGCGGACAGGCTTGCCGTTAATGATTAATACGGTAAACGAGTCGGTATTTCTCTTGAAAAACGGCGGAGTAACCTGCAATAACCGTCCGGGAGTTTATCTGGTGAGTACCGAGGATATCGAGCAATCTTTTCGCAAAATTTGCGGATATTCGGTACATAGCTATCAAAATGAAATCCGCAACGGATATCTTACCGTGAAAGGAAACCGAATCGGATTTTGCGGTACCGCAGTTGTAGAGGACGGGAAAATTACAACGCTGAGAAAAATCACTTCGCTGAATATCCGGATTGCCCGACAAATCAACAGCACTGCCGATCCCATTGTTTCTTTGTTTCGTCAAAAAGGATTATGCGGCGTTTTAATTTTGGGCGCTCCCGCTACCGGAAAGACCACTATGCTTAAGGATTTGGTAAGACAGTTGGCAAACGGTTCTACCGGAAGGTTTATTCAGATATCGGTGGTTGACGAGCGCGGAGAGATTGCCGGTGAACGCGGGGATGGCTTTGGTAATGATCTGGGTGTGTCGTCTGATGTCTTGTCAGGATATCCAAAGGGCAAGGGGATGGAAACGGCAATTCGTACCATGGCGCCCGAAATGATTGTCTGTGACGAAATCGGAAATCGGGAGGATGTTGCAGCCGTTTTAGAAGCAGTTAACTCGGGAGTTAAAGTGGTAGCCACTATGCATGCAGGAAGTATCGAAGAATTTATGAGAAAACCGGTTGCAAAACCATTACTGGATATTGGTGCTTTTACCTATGTCCTTGTTTTAGATAACAGTGGACCAAAATGTCTTGTAAAACAGCTTTTTCATCTGGATCAACTGAAAAGAGGAGAGGGGGAAGAGCCTGGTTATGATCAAGATATTGGGTTTAATTTTTGTCGTGGCAGCTTCGGGCTTAGCAGGACTCCTGATGTCCTCGAATTTATCAAAAAGAGTGAATGAAATAGAAATCAGTATTTTGCTGCTGGAAAAAATACAGACATATTTGCGATACAGCAAAATTCCCACCGCTGAACTGATTCGTTCCCTTGCATATAATGAAAATTTTATCACATTGACCTTTTTAAAAGAATGCAGCCGACAAATAGAGCAAGGCGATGCTTTCCCGGAAGCGTGGAAATCCGGACTTCGTCTATGGCGGGATACCCGGATGAATGAGAGAGATAAAGAGATTCTGTCCGGCGTGTCTGATATTTTGGGCAGCAGTGATTATGAGAGTCAGATTAACTCTTTGGAACTTACCGCATCGTTGCTGGAGCAGAATCTAAAGGAAGCGTTAGAAGAAAAAAATACGACCGGTAAGCTTTATCGTTCGTTGGGTGTGCTGATCGGAATCGGAATGGCAATTTTTATTGCTTAGACAGTATTTGTATCGGTATTGGCAGTGCGGCGATACTGTTTTAACGACCGGAAAGGAATATAGAATTTATGGAAGTAGATTTGATTTTTAAGATTGCCGCAATCGGAATTATTGTCGCGGTGCTTCATCAATTGCTGGTGCGCTCCGGCAGGGAGGAACAAGCAATGATGACGACTCTTGCCGGATTAATTGTGGTGCTGATGATGATAGTAAATGAAATCAGTAATTTATTTGAAACGATAAAATCAATTTTCGGATTGTATTAATACTAAAATCTAATGAAATCCTTTATTCTTTCCGGTCTGAATTGTGCCGGAAAGCGTTATCCTCCTTGCTGGGCGTCAGCCCAGCGGTGTCGTCTGCCTTTTCTGACACAATTCATCCTCGGAAATCGATGAAAGTTTTCAATTAGATTTTAGTATAAAAAAGCAATTCTATGATACGAAACAAAAATCGTGAAATGGGGAACGGCAGGTATGAATATATTGGCGATTGTCGGAATCGGAATTGTGGCAACGGCAATTTGTATTTTAATCAAGCAGTATCGCCCCGAATTTGCTATGATGGTTTCCCTTTCCTGCGGCGTTTTAATTTTTATTATGGTTTTGCTTAATCTATCTCCCGCTTTTATTGAGATTCAGGAATTAATGAGCAAAGCGTCGTTGGATAACGGATATTTTAAGGTGCTTGTGAAATCGCTGGGGATTTGTTATGTGACATCGATTGCAAGCGATTCCTGTAAAGATGCGGGACAAGCTGCAATCTCCGGCAAAATAGAACTTGCGGCAAAGGTTGCAATCGTGATTTTGGCGCTGCCGCTGTTTACTAAAATTGTCAATTATGCGTTGGATTTAATTGCGGTGTGATGTGACGGTCTGCAGAAAGGAAGGTCATAGCGATGGGATTGTTTAAAAAAGCAGGAAGTTTACTTTTCATTGTCATATTTTTTTTGACAATATTTGCTGTTCCCGTGTGCGCTCAAGAGTCAGAGGCGATTGATAATCAGCAGATTATGGAAGAACAGCTGGAAATCAGCGGAGCAGATGAATTGTACGATCAGATTCCTGATTCGGCAAATGAAATTTTAGAGAAAAACGGAATTGACGGAATCAATCCGGATAGTTTGATCGGACTTTCGGTCGGAGATTTCTTTCAGACCTTATGGGATATGGTGAAATCGGAGATTCACCTTCCGCTGCGGATTTTTATTACGATGCTTGCTGTGGTAATGCTGTGCAGTCTGTTTCGTGCATTTCAGGCAACCATAGCGGAAAAAAGTTACACCAATGCTTTTACGGTGGTCTCTGTTCTAACGGTCTGTGCGGTTATGATGTCTCCGGTCGTGGATTGTATTACCCGTGCGTCAGAAGCAATCAGAGAAT
>CAUHFD010000250.1 GCA_959605275.1 uncultured Eubacteriales bacterium
CTGTTGAACGACTTTGATGCGGAGAAGTTGTTGCAGTCAGAAGCGGAACATCCGCAACTGGCTAAAATACAGGCATTACTCAAGGCTTACGGAATAGGATATGATTTTTGCCGCTTCTATCGTCAGAACATCAATGAGAATGACACAGCTTATTTATGTAAGCTGGATGACAGCGGCGTTTTATGGTTGGGCGAGCATTCCGATATGCAGGAATGGACAGACTTTCTCGGAATGGCAGGATTGTCCGAAGTATCGGTTGCCGGCGGGAACGGATTTGAGCTGCAACGTGGTGATACAACCTGCACTAGTCAAAGCGGAAATATTTTTGTGAAATTAAGTTCATATTTGTCGGAGAAAACTGAGAAAGCAGAAGCGGTGTCCTTGCCACAGGTATTTGAGGTCATCTGCCGCTGCTTTCCGGATTTAACCCAAAATCGATTTGACAGCTGGTATTGTGATATTTCTCATAGGATTCGGCATGGCGTATGTAGGGCGTTTTTGTATCGGGAGTCTGCGGCGGCAATTGTTTTGAGCTATGGGCAGACTGCAATCATATCGCAGTTTTGCGTTTTGCCGGAGCAGCGCCGTCATGGAGTCGGCAGTAAATTAATCAAGATGATAGAAAGCGTATACAGCGGGCAAAAATTGGTAGTTTTCAGCAGAGATGAGGTATCTGATGCTTTTTACCGGAAAAACAATTTTTTGCCCACTGAAAGATGGTTTACCCTTCATCGATAAGATAAAACGGAAAATAAAACGTAAAAGGAATTTGAAATATTTATGTTGGAGCAATTTTTTGATTTGGACAAGCGTTTGATTAAGCTGGCGGAAAAGGCAGAAAAGCAGGCGAAAGCTGCTTTTGACAGAATAGAGGATATCGCATCATATAATGAAGCAAAAGTGCTGCGGGCTTTTATCAAGAACGGTGTCAGTGAAAGTCATTTTAAGGGAAGCACCGGGTACGGGTATGACGACCGGGGCAGAGAAGTGTTAGATGCGGTATTCGCAGATGTGTTTGGGGCAGAAGATGCGCTTGTGCGTCATAATTTTGTTTCCGGCACCCATGCGCTTGCTACTGCGTTGTTTGGGGTCCTGCGTACAGGGGACAAGCTGGTTTCGATTACCGGAGCGCCTTATGATACCATGGAAGAGGTTATCGGCATTCGCGGTGAGGGAAACGGTTCTTTAAAGGACTTCGGGGTTTCTTATGATGAGGTACCGTTGCTTGATAACGGAACACCTGATTTGATGCGTATTCCGACGGCGGTTCAAGATGCGAAAGTAGCGTACATACAACGTTCGCGCGGCTATTCATTACGTCCGTCTTTGACGATAGAGCATATTGCGGAGTTGGTACAGGCTGTAAAAAAAGGCAACCCGGAAGCGGTTATCATCGTGGACAACTGTTATGGGGAACTGGTAGAGAAGAAAGAGCCGTTAGCAGTCGGAGCGGATTTGATTGTCGGGTCGCTGATTAAAAATCCGGGCGGGGGAATTGCGCAGACCGGCGGCTACATTGCGGGACGGAAGGACTTGGTAGAACTGTGTTCCTATCGCTTGACCACACCGGGAATGGGAAAAGAGGTAGGATGTACTTTGAATCAATCCCGCGAGTTGTTTATGGGGTTGTTTTGGGCGCCTTCCGTAGTGGCTAATGCGGTAAAAACTTCTGTCTTTGCTTTATCGCTCTTTCAATTGCTCGGATATGAAGCATATCCTCAATATGATGCAGAAAGAACCGATATTATTGCGGCGATTAAGCTGAATACGCCGGAAGCGTTAACTGCATTTTGCAGGGGCATCCAGAAGGGCTCACCGGTCGACAGCTTTGTCACCCCGGAACCGTGGGCAATGCCGGGGTATGACAATCCGGTTATTATGGCGGCGGGAGCGTTTACTTTAGGAGCATCCATTGAGCTTTCTGCCGATGCACCGCTTCGAGAACCTTACGCAGTCTGGATACAGGGCGGTTTGAATTATACCAGCGGCAAGGCGGGTATTTTATTAGCGGCACAATCCATGCTGGAACAAGGGTTGATATCCATAAATAGTTAACAGTATCTGTATGAGAATTTCACTCATGTGAGGATTATCTGAAATAGGGGGTTGTTCGTTTGGAAGAATTTTGGGATATTATCCTTGATACGCTTTTGGATAGCGTGAAAATGTTGCCGTTTTTATTTGGTGCCTATTTATTGATTGAATTTCTGGAGCATAAAGCATCGGATAAACTACAAAATGCTTTGTCGAAATCAGGCAAGCATGGTATTGTGGCGGGAGCAATATTGGGCACGGTGCCGCAGTGCGGATTTTCGGTAGCTGCCGCTAATCTATATTCCGGTAAAGTGATTACGCTTGGCACATTAATGGCGGTATTTATATCTACTTCTGATGAGGCGATTCCGGTGTTATTATCTTCACCGGGTAATGCCGGAGTACTGCTGAAGTTAATTGTCGTCAAAATTGTAATTGCTTTGATAGCCGGATTTTTGGTAGACTTTGTGTTAAAAGCACGGCGTATTCCGGAAAACAAGCCGGAGTTGCAGGATCATAATGTCTTGTGTCATCATTGCGGCTGTGAGCATGGGATTATTAAGTCGGCAATCAAGCATACGGTAAGTATTTTTCTGTTTATTTTGTTGGTTTCTTTTCTTTTGAACGGTTTAATCGCATGGATCGGACAGGATACCATTTCTAAAGTTTTGCTTACCGACAGCATCTTTCAGCCTTTTATTGCGGCACTGATCGGATTAATTCCCAATTGTGCGGCTTCGGTCATGCTGGTGCAGTTGTTTTTGGCGGGAAGCCTTAGCTTTGGCTCGGTAGTGGCAGGTCTTTGTACCGGTGCGGGAATAGGGTTGGCGGTATTGTTCCGCGCAAACCGCAATTGGAAAAAAAATTTGCTTATTTTTCTGCTTCTGTATGGGATCGGAAGTATATCGGGATTGATCATTCATTTGTTCGTATAAAAAATCTGCCGGAAAAAATCCGGCAGATTTTTTATGGCTCTCGGGAGGTCAGAAATGCAATGGCACGCTCGATAGAATCTTTGGAATTTCCCCAATCGGCATCTTCTCCGGAGTTTCGGTAATCAAACATTTTGCAAAATTGCGAAACATCAGCATTTAACGTTTCCAGATAATTCGCCGTCAGCGCAGTCGCCGTCTTGATGAAATCATTCAAATATTTTTTGTTCATGTGACCGGCTGCCTGTGTGCACAATAACTCATAATGCGGGAGGCACAGAAATTCCTGCGAGGCAAATA
>CAUHFD010000251.1 GCA_959605275.1 uncultured Eubacteriales bacterium
AGGCAGGAAATAATCTGAAGGGCTTTACTAATCTCATGCTCCAAATTGTTATTTTCCGCATAATTATCATAGGAATATAAAGCAAGCACGGAACGCTGCAGCTGATTCATGATATTACGAGAAGGAGATTTTATAATAATATCATCAACAAAACCGGGCGGCAGTTCCCGATAGTTTGCCATGATCTCACGAAAATGCTCCAACTGTTTTTTGGTCGGCAATGCACCAAAAAGCAGCAAATATACGGTTTCTTCATAACCAAATCTGTTTTCTGACAAACATCCCTCTACCAAATCATTGATATTAATGCCCCGGTAAATCAATTCTCCGTCAATCGGCTGACGTTCTCCCTCATTAAGCAGATAACCATGCACGTTACAAATTAAGGTCAATCCCGCCAGCACGCCGGTACCGTCACTGTTTCTTAAACCCCTTTTGACCTCCAAGCGGTCATAGTAGGAAGAATCAATATGATTATATTTCGTAAACTCATCGCATAATGTCTGAATCGCCTGATCTCTATACTGTTGTTTTGCGTTCATTATAAGCCCCCATCTCATTTTTCTTCTATTATCTTTCTATATTGTTCTATTGTACCTAATATCAGACACAAAGTCAAGCCAAACAAACACAATATTTTTGCTTTTTTGAAATATTTATTTGTATTAGTTGCATTTATTAGATATTTTTAAAGATATTTTTTCGTTTTTTATTTTTTTTTGCAAGATTCGACTCTTAATTATGCAAAATTTCAAAGTGTGTGAAACAAAATTAACAATTGATGCATTTTTTTCGTCAATTGGACATATGATTGAATGAACAACAGGAAAAAGAAAAAATGGTGAGGCGGCTTGCTTCACGGAAAATAACTGTACAAGCGGTCAAAAAATACTTTTGGCAAATCCTATCCCAAATGCAGTCGATTACACTCTGCAGATGTCATCTTAAAAGAAAGGAACAGAAACAATGAAGCGATATCTGAGCATCTTTGCAATCCTTGCCCTCTTCATCATAACAATTCCCTGCCTGGCATTTGTCGGGACAAGCAAGCCGCCATACACAGGCAAAAAAACTTCTTCTGCCGTCACTTTCTCTGATGCTCCAAAAACAATAGATGCTGACAGCTTTAAATTATACAATCATAAGACGAAAAAAGTAGAAACTATCTCGGTCAGAGATTATCTGATCAGTGTCGTCGGCGCAGAAATGCCCGCCTCTTTTCATACGGAAGCATTAAAAGCGCAAGCGGTTGCTTCACACACTTATGCGCTCAACATGAAAAATCAGCAGCAAAAATCTCCTAACAAATCTTTAAACGGAGCCGACCTATCCACTGACCCTGCAACCAGCCAAAGTTACATGACAAAGGAAGAATTAAAAGAATTCTATGGGGAACATTTTGATACCTATTACAAAAAAATAAGCGAAGCGGTAGATTCCGTCATCGACAAAATTATCGTTTATCACAACGAACCGATCGCAGCCGCTTTTCACTCTATTTCAGGCGGGCTCACTGAAGATCCTGCGAATGTTTGGGGAAAATCCCTTGACTATCTGAAACCGGTACTAAGTGACGGAGATTTTTTAGCTCCCGATTACGAAAGTAAGGTGACACTAACCTCTGACGAAGTCAAAGCCAAATTATCCGCAAAGTTTCCTGACATTCAATGGACTACCGAACAGGAAAAGTGGATTGCCATCAAAACTTTAACTGATTCAAAATCCGTTAAAGAAGCTGATGTGTGTGGAACAACTGTTTCAGGCGCTGATCTTCGCAGCGTCCTGGGATTGAATTCAGCATATTTTACTGTTTCTTTTGCGGACGGTAAATTTACTTTTGATGTCAAAGGGAAAGGACACGGCGTCGGAATGAGTCAATATGGGGCAGACTATTTGGCGAGACAAGGGAAAAGTTACGAAGATATTTTAAAGTACTATTATAGTGACGTAGCAATTGCCGCTTTAGAAAAGACAAGCGACTGATTATCTGCAGAACATACCATTCTGATGTTCACTGAACAATTCAAAAACAACGCAAACAAAATATTTCGACAGACTAAGGACAGCTGTAACACTTCTGTGTTACGGCTGTCCTTATGATTTTTATCTTGTATTTCCATTACCGGAGTTATTGACATTCGGCAGTATATTATAATTGCGATTCGGACGCTGACCGGGATAATAAAAGTAAACGAATTTCACCGAAAAAATATCGCAGACAATATAATCATTCACCATGTCATCAAAAAGCGTCACGAAACTCCTGCCAACATGGACTAAAACTCCCTGTTTGCGCATGATTCGTTCGGTTCCAATTAAAAACTCTATTACGACATATTCTCCGATTTGCTGCGAAAGGATCTGCTGCATTGAGCCTTGCATTTCCTCGCTATCAAAATTTTGCTGGGGAGGTACCTTAAATTGAGTGGCGCCGTCCATCCCCGCCATGCCTCTGCCGCGCATATTTTCAGGATAACATTCCATTCGCTGGCGCGGTCTTACCGTTGTTTCTCTGTTTTCTCTGCAATCATCATATCGATCCATGATTATTCCTCCATCTTTCTGACTTTCAGCTTAATTTATGTATCCGCATAGGCGGCAGTCGGGTTATAAAAGCAATGATCGCCGATACGAATAACAAATTGTCCCACGTTGGACGGAAAATTTTGCCGACAAGTAGGTATAAACGGATTAAAATACCATAATGCAAAACCCAAATTCGTTAAACGGTTTCCGGCAATCGCCCAGTTGGCAATATCATATTGCACCTGCTCCGGACGCATATTATAGATGTTTTGCATGTTATAGCTTCCGCGAATGGTTTCCCTTACGCAATCAAACTGCCCCGGCTGGTAAACCACCGCCCGAATGGTACTCGGCAATCTTCCGTATTCCCCATAGTCAATATGAACGCGATTCATTACGACGCAAGCCACCGCTTTCATCCCGTTTTCCCCCTCTCCGCCCGCTTCGCATTTCAGAATCCGTGCCAATATTTCCAAATCGGAAAACGCCATCTTCATAACTCCCCCCAATATATTCTTCTGCCGTTTCATTTTAATAATATTAAGCAAAACAGCGAATTATGCGGGCAAACCGAATCAGGCACTAATATTTCTATACATCGATGTCAGTTTTCATAATTGTTTAGAAAAAAGTTTAAAAAATATCGTTAAGATTCTAACGAGCAAAGACTTGCGCAATTTGCAAAATAAT
>CAUHFD010000252.1 GCA_959605275.1 uncultured Eubacteriales bacterium
GTTTGATCTACTATCCTCAGAGCAGGTTGATTTCTTTTGCATATGCGAAAAAGAAGGACTGAGCCCAGAAAGGAAAGACCATAATGATGAATTATCTCTATGTATTTTTAGCCGGCGTTGTAATCGGAATTGCCAATATTATTCCCGGTGTCAGTGGGGGAACCATGGCGGTCGTCATGAATATATTTGATCGTTTGATCGAAGCTATCAGTAATATTCGAAAAGAATTTAAAAAGAATATTCTTTTTCTTGTGATGATCGGATTGGGCGCCGGTGCCGGTATTCTGCTGTTTGCTAATATTATTTCCTATTGTCGGGATCATTTTCCGGTGGCAACAAATTTCTTTTTTGTCGGTTTGATTGTCGGCAGTATCCCTATGGTATATAAGCGGGCAACCGTTGATTCCTTTAAAATATCCCACTTGATACCGTTTGCGGTGGCACTCGGTATTATGATATTTACAATTGTATTTGTACCGGACAGCAATACCGCTTCGGTGATGACAGAGCTGAATGTGATGAATTTTATTTTACTGTTTTTAGCGAGTACTTTAGCGGCGGCGTGTATGATTATACCGGGTATCAGCGGTTCCTTTGTGATGCTTTTGCTCGGTGCATACACAACGGTGATAAACGCAATCCATGATTTTAATTTTTTCATTTTAATTCCTATCGTGCTTGGATGTGTGGTTGGCATTTTGGGCGGAGCAAAAGTAATCAAGTTTTTGCTGCAGCGTTACCCGCAGGCGACCTATTTTTCTATTTTGGGCTTGGTGATTGGTTCTATTCCGGTGCTGCTGAAAAATGTATTTTGGATCAAAGGCGTCTTTACCTTTCATTTTAATTTGGAATTTGGGGTCGCCATTTTAACTTTGATTGTCGGCGCTTTGTTGGCGTACTTTTTGGGTTCACGCATCAAAGAACAGGAGGAACCGGAAAAAGAGGATTGTCAATAAATCGGAATATCTAATTTTGGGCATTCGCAAATAACGCCCAAAAGGATCAAAATTGCTGCATAGGTAAGTAGTTCATAAGAGCGATAATGCTCCTCCAGCGAAAAAACCAGCTCCAGCGGCTCAATTATTTGACCGGTACAGTTTAGCATCTCACGCTGAAGTGATATTGAAATGGCGTAATCGCTTTTACTGGAATAGGTGACGGTATCTTTTCCGGACATACCGCAGGTGATTACACGTGCGTGGGTATCTGCCAGCATTTTGAGTAAATCGGTGTTGCTGGAGCTGGCAATACAGATAACAGAAGCGTCAATATTGAGTGGTTTTGAGGGAACGCAATGTTCACTGAATACTAAAATAGTATCGGGGGATTGCACCGTTTGCAGCCCGATTGATTCGTGAATGAATAAATCTGCTCCGGAACCTGTTGTAATGACTGTGTTTTCACCGGTCATGGTGACGGAATAGTGCGCAGAAAGGTTTTTTAGAGTAAGAGATAAAAACTGTTTATCATTATATTCATGATAAAAAACAATTTTCCGCATAAAAATCACCATTCCTTATTGCAGTTTGATTTTTCTCCTTCATATATTGATAGTATTAGCCGACATTTCCATTTGATACAAGACATATCAAAATGGCTTTCGCAAATAGCAAATCCTTTTTAAGATTGGATTTGCTATTTTTTGGTAAATAAAATTTTTGTTTCTCTTTTTCAGTAATTTATGGTACAATAATCTTATAAGCTCCTGTCGGAAATCGGCAAAATATTTCTGTAATTTTTATTATTATCATAAAACTGCTGCGTATAAGGAACGGTATGTGATATGAAACGCTTTGCTTGCTTTATATTAACGTTGTTTTTCATGTTGTCAGGTTGTACATATATTTCTGATAAAAATGATAATCCTTCCGTGGATGTTCCGGTAATATCAGATATTGCAGATAACTCGCAAATTCTATTATCTTCTATGCCGGTTTCCAATTCGTCTGAAAGGAACAGCAGCGATGCCCTGCAGTCTCAGTCGGTTTCATCGGACAATGCTGCGTCAAAAGATATGGTTTCAAAGAATACGGCTTCGAAGAATATTGTACCGGAATCGGTCAGTTCTCAAACAGTGTCAGCGGCTGCGTCTTCTGAACCATCTTACAGTCAGGTGATTCCTTCGGTAGGGCTGCGAATGAAGGCTATTTGGGTATCGCAATTTGACTTGCAATATGCGCTGATGAATAAAGGAAAACAACGGGACAAAGAATCTTTTACCGCTATGATTCGCGATATGCTGAAAAATATTCAATCATACGGATTTAATACGTTGTTTGTACAGGCAAGACCGTATAGCGACAGCTTTTATCCTTCGGAATATTTCCCTTGGTCGGCAATGGTGACCGGCTCGTATGCTAAAATAGCGGAATATGATCCTTATAAGATTATTGTAACCGAAGCAAGAAAGTATGGCTTTTCGGTACATGGGTGGATCAATCCGCTGCGTGCGATGACCGATAAAGAAATACAGCAGGTTGATGATCGTTATCTTATTAAGCAATGGTATAATTCTGCGCAAAAGCGAGGCGTCAACATTGTGCTAAAGGACGGCAGATGGTATTATAATTCGTCGGTGGAAGAGGTACGCCGGCTGATTGCAGACGGTGCAAAGGAACTTTTGCAAAAATATAGTTTGGACGGCATCCATATCGATGATTATTTTTATTACAGCAGTTCTTTAGATGATGTTTCCGCGATGGTAAAGGGAATCTATGATGCAGTGAAATCAGTGAATCCTCAAGCACAGTTTGGAATTAGCCCGGAGGGGAATATTAACCGGGATTACAGCATACATTTTGCAGACGTCAAAAGATGGTGTCGGGAAAAAGGGTTTATTGACTATATTTGTCCCCAGATTTATTACGGTATGGAGCATCAAACATATCCGTTTGCAAAAGTGGTGTCGGAATTTAACAGTTATATTACCGAGGAAAGCGGTGTTTTCCTACTTGCGGGCATGACGCTCGGTAAGATTAACAATGAGGACAAATATGCCGGTAGCGGCAGCTTGGAATGGACACAGCATAATGACGTGATTTTGCGCTGTATCCGGGAAACCAAAAAGCAGAGCCATGCGCAGGGAATCGCGGTATTTTGTTACCAGTATCTGTTTGATCGAACAAGCGGAGAAAAAATTGACCGAACGCTGAAAGAAGTATTGAATTTTCTGCCGGAGCT
>CAUHFD010000253.1 GCA_959605275.1 uncultured Eubacteriales bacterium
GTTATCCCATGTCATCAAGCTAAAAGAGCCCATGCCCCATCGGGTAAAATCAGCAACCGCATCGTTGCTGGACAAAGAGCTCATAATGCCGACTGCCGCCGAACACAGATAACTCAACATCATTCCGACAATCAGCAAGGAAGTCACGCTTTTTATTCTCTGGGCAAACACAAGGATAATCACCATCATCACCATAGAGCCGATAAACCCGCCGATAAACATAAACCAGGAATTGTCAGACGACAACCCGAAGGTCACGCCGCCTAAAACCGCAAACCCTACAAACAGTCGTGCCCCTGAAGAAATGCCAAGCACATAAGGGTCTGCAATCGGATTGTTAAATAAAATTTGAAGCAGAAGCCCGGACAGCGCTAAAGCAGCGCCCCCGAACATACCGGAAACCACCCGGCACAAGCGCATGTTATGAACAATGATGCTGTTCATATCCGAGAGATTAATCGGCGCAAACAGCACCTCAAGCACCTTCCCCGGCGGAATAAAAACCGAACCGATTCCAATCGCAAGAACAGCCGAAACTGCCAGCACCAACAGCAGTATCAGCATGACCAGCATCACTCTTATATTGTTTGGCTTTTGCTTCTCAACCATTTGTAAATCATCCTTTTAAACAACTACGCGATCAATCATTGTTTTTATTTTTTGTTCGATTTATAAAACGTTACGATCTTGTTGGAACTTGCAAGATCCTTAAATTCATTGGGATACATCATTTTTGCCAGATCTTCCATAATATCTCCGATGTTAGCCGTATCCTGCGCCCAATCATATCCAACCGCATAACAGTCACCGTTTTGATATGCCGGAGAGGAACCAAAATCAATCCCCGGCGCGTTTAAATCGGTAATATCATCGGCAGAGGTAAACTTGATATACTTTAAAGAGTTGCCGTAAACCACCTTATCTGCCTGAAGCAAGTACGGCAAAAACTCCTCGCTTTGCAGATAGATGGCATTGTCATCGGTTTTAGGGCAAAGAAGCTGTCCCCCTAAATCCTTAATAAAGCTTGCGGTATAATCCTTGTCCGTTTTAACCGACCACGGAGATTTTGAGGTGTTAAACCAAAGGACTTTCGGCGTTTTTTGGATTTTCTGCGCGCGAGCAATAATATTATTGGCTCTTTTCACGCCATCCTTTAAGAAATCCTGCCCCTGCTGTTCTTTTCCGATGAATGCGCCGAACAGTTCGATCCACTGGGCGCGTCCCATATAACTATCCTCGGCAAAATCACCGATGTAGACGCAGTTCATGCCGCTTTCTTCCAGCTTTTTAGCGACCAGAACATCCGCCTGCATTCCGCCTATAAAAACGACCTGGGGCTGTAATTGCGCCACGATTTCCTGATCAAAATATTTTGAACCGTCACTGTCGCTCTGAGATTTTAAATATTGTACCGTGCCATCTTCCAATGCTTTTTTTAGTTCAGGAATTTCACAGCTGGTGGGGCTTAAAGAGGTTCCCTTTATGGAATCAATGGCGTTCAGGTTTGCAAAATGCCCCGCATGAGCGCTCGCCAGGGCAACAACACGGGTGACCGCTCCATCGATTTTTTTATCCCATTTTACGCCAATTGGCTGAGCAGCGCCTTGCGGTAAAATCAAAATCCGCTGTTTACGGATATTAGTTACCCCTTCTTCGCTGGTAGTGGAAAAACTGGTGGAAATTATTTTAGCGCCGCCGTAATAATATTCAATTTGAAAGCCCTTCGCAAAAGTCGGTTTGTATACTTCCTTTAAAGCACCCGGCTTCGTCTGTTCTTGATTCAAACTTGTGGTGCCGGATGAAGTTTGCGTCTCTGCTTTTTTAGAAGAGGTCATCGCGTTTGTTTGCTTTGAAACCGTGCTCGCAACAGATGCGATTTCATCGCTTTGTATTTCGGAAGAGGGATTGGATTCGGTAGTATCGGACGGTATTTCATTCCACCCGTCTTCCGGAATCAATCCGTTGGAAGAGGATGTTTCTTTCACATTAGAGGACGAATTGCCAACCCCTTTGTTACATCCTGCAAGAGATACCGTCAGCAGTAAGCTCAAAAGTAATGCCATTGTTTTTTTCATGTAGAATCACCATTCCTTTTAAAAAATTTTTCAGAATAAATAATGGCAACTTCACAAAATTCAGCTTCATTTACAAAAACAAACACTTTGTATTCTTGTTGTGATGCAATAAAAAACCCATACCGACGAAGCTTATTCGTCTGCATGGGCGCAATTATACTTTTTGTATTTTTTCATGCAAAAAGCAGCATAGCTTTTCTACCCGTCAAAGCTATACTCGTCAATGTGCGGCAGGTCTCCCGACTCAAAGATCAACGCCGAATTTTCGCCTTCCCAGAATTTTTTCCAGTGGCATTGTGAAAATCGGCTTTCTTATTACGGTAGCAGGTCTGCTCAGGAATTTCACCTGATTCCCTATTCTCACTGTTGATGAAACAGCACACCGCCATTTATTTATTCTGTTTTTATTATATTGCCTTTCCGATACTCTGTAAAGTACTATTCCCGATCTGTTTGATGATTTCAGCAAAATCGCCAGAAAACACGTTTCTTCTTTATTTAAATTTCTCCTTTACTTGCTCATTGCTCAGTACAATCTTGCAGTTCCACCTGCGTTTGAATTTTTCTTTCCTGCCTTTTCGTCCTTTGACATTTTGCTCATCAGTTTAAAAACAGCTTTGGGTTTGATCATCCCAACATTTTCTTGTTGTCAAATGTTCGACCTCCTGTTTTCATCACAATAAAATTACCTTTTGCGTTGCCAAGACAAAACCGAAAGGCAGGTCGATCTATTTGCTATGAACAGCATAACACAAGCCATGCAGTTTCGGCAAGCGGTAATAGAATATTCGCTGAAACACGGAGTCACAAAAACAGAACATCTTGCATAATCACTGCTTTCAGATTATACAAAAACACCGTCGCACTGATACATACAGTCTATATTTTCGTAAATGAAATCATAACGATCGAGCATATGATGCAAAAAAGTTTTGTACTGTTGGGGACTCAGCTCAATCATTTTCTCAAGCACGCAGAGACTTTTTTCAATTTCCGAATCTTTTCTTCAGATATTATGAAAATTTTCAATATCAAAGAGAGAAAACATGTTTCAAAACCTACACGAC
>CAUHFD010000254.1 GCA_959605275.1 uncultured Eubacteriales bacterium
CAAATACGCCGTCAATCAGCTGATAGAGCGCTGAAGCCAGCATACTGATTGCGCCCGGAACAGAAGCCAGGAAAAATAATTTAAGCGGTGAAGTTTTTATAAATAAAGTCTGGGAACTCATGCTGTATTTCCTTCCGATTCGTTTATTTCAATATCCGTTTCTGAAATTCATCGCACAGTAAATCAGAAAAGCAAGCAAAAGCATCAACAAAATCAGGAGAAAACTTTTGCAAAGTCTGTTCTATTGCTCGTTGCTCTGATTCATAAACGCTTTTCATAATTCGGTCCACATATGCTCTACCGTTCTCAGTAAGAGTAATTACCTTTTCCTTCGTATGCTCCCCCGCCAAAAGCGTGACATAGCCAAGGTCAGTAAATTCCTTAACTATAGTGTTAATGGTTGTTTTCGGAATTAACCAATCTTCACTGATTTGCTTTTGAGAATGTGCCCGATCATCATTCAGTGCATACAGCAAAGCCAAAGCATTCCCTTTTACTCCCAGCTTCCGCGCACAAAGGTAATAGGCACCGTCGATTCGGTTAATAGCAACCATAAGCCGCATTACTGTTTCAAAATGATTTTGTATCATAAGCTCCAGCTCCTTTTCAATGTATCTTTTATTTTTCACAATTACAGCAAAAGCGACAACCAGAAATGAAAAACTATATTCTGCATCACAATTCTATAATACGGATTCGTACTGAATATCATAATACGGATTCGTATTATTGTCAAGTATATACTGTAAAAAATTGATATAGATTCCCTGACGAATCATAAAATTAAAGATGGAAACATTGATCCTGCGCTTGAAATCAGCAATCGGATGTTGTATAATAAAAAGCAAAGCAGATGCTCTGCATTTGAGCGTCGCATAAAATGCGACTAATACGGCGCAAAGCGCCGATTGCTTTTATATTGCAACACTAAATTGCACTGCAAAGGCAGTGCTTTCGCCTACGGCGATTATCAAAGCAAGCTTTGATAAAATTTATGTTATAATAAAAAGCAAAGCAGATTTTCTGTATCTGCACGCCGCATAGAATGCGGCTGATACGGCGCAAAGCGCCGCCGTTTCATTTTTCAATCACAACCGCCTATGCGAAAGGAAAACAAAGTATGGAAATACAATATGCCGAACGTATCAAAAACTTAAAAGCATCCGCAATTCGAGAAATTTTGAAATTCACCGCTGATCCTGAGGTCATTCCGTTTGCAGCAGGAAATCCTGCTCCCGAAGCTTTTCCTTGCGAAGAGATCGGAAAAATCACAGCGGATATTTTTCAAAACGATCCGATCACTGCACTGCAATACAGCGTTTCAGAAGGATATCCTGCTTTGCGCAGCACCTTAAAATCATATATGAAAGATCAATACAATATCGGCAGAGAAAATGATGACTTGATTATCGTTTCCGGTGCGCAGCAGGGAATTGAACTTTCCGCTAAAACACTATGTAACGAGGGAGATACCGTCATCGTTGAGGTTCCGAGTTTTGTTGGTTCCCTCAATTCGTTTAAATCTTTTAATACCAAATTAGTGGGTGTTCCGGTGGAAGACGGCGGAATCAGTTTGGAAAAATTGGAAATTGCACTAAAAGAAAATCCGAATACAAAATTGATCTACTTGATTCCGAATTTCCAAAATCCATCCGGAACCTGTATGAGTCTGGAAAAAAGGAAAGGCGCCTATGCACTCGCAAAAAAATACGGCGTATTTATCATCGAAGACAATCCATATGGCGATTTGCGTTTCCGTGGAGAAAATATTCCCAGCATAAAGTCCTTCGATGAAGATAATATCGTGATCTATTGCGGCAGCTTTTCCAAAGTGCTTGCTCCCGGATTAAGAGTTGGATACCTGATTGCGGATAAAAATTTAATCCAAAAAGTGGTTGTCGGCAAACAAGCCTCCGATGTGCATACCAATATTTTAGCGCAGATGATTTGCCAGCGTTTTATGACAGAATATGATATGCCGGCACATATTCAAAAATTACAAGAAATTTACCGCAAAAAATGCGATTTAATGCTTTCCTGCATAGAAAAGCATTTTAATCCGGCAGTCACACATACTTGTCCGGAGGGAGGACTCTTTTTATGGTGTACCTTGCCGGACAACGTAAATATGATGGAGTTCTGTTCCACAGCCGTTCAAAACAAAGTCGCCGTTGTACCCGGTATTGCCTTTATGCCTTACGAAACCTATGAAACACAGTCTTTCCGTATGAATTTTTCCACGCCTACCGATGAACAGATTGTCAAAGGTGTTGAAATTCTGGGAAAACTCACCTATAAAATATAACGCATGCTTACACTGAAAATTGAATGACAATGATTCTTTATTGAATCAATGGAGGTTTTATAATTGGAAAACACTCAAGCTGAAAGAAAAAAAGTAATGCTCAGCGGCATACAGCCAACCGGTGTGTTTACACTCGGAAACTATATCGGCGCCGTGCGCAACTGGGGCAAAACACAGGAAGAATACCAATGCGCTTATTTCATCGCAGATTTACACGCATTAACGGTACGACAGGATCCTAAAATGCTGAAAAAGCAAACCTTAGATGCTTTTGCACTGCTGTTGGCATGCGGTATTGATCCGGAAAAAAGTCTTGTTTTTATCCAAAGCCATGTTCCGACTCACGCCGAGCTGTCCTGGATTTTATCCTGTTATACCCAATTCGGAGAACTTTCCAGAATGACGCAGTTTAAAGACAAGTCTGCCAAAAATGCCGACAATGTGAATGCCGGTCTTTTTACCTACCCTGCCCTCATGGCTGCCGACATTCTGCTTTATCAACCGGACTTTGTTCCGGTGGGCGCCGATCAAAAGCAGCATTTGGAAATCACGCGGGATATTGCAATCCGTTTTAACAATCTGTATGGCAACGTTTTCAACGTACCTGAAGCATACATTCCCAAAACCGGAGCTCGGGTAATGTCTCTCCAAGATCCTACAAAAAAGATGTCAAAATCGGATACCAACGCCAATGCATCGGTGTTTATTTTGGATGAGCCGAATGTAATTGTGAAAAAATTCAAACGTGCTGTTACCGACAGCGA
>CAUHFD010000255.1 GCA_959605275.1 uncultured Eubacteriales bacterium
TTTATTTTTTCTTGCAGGCTCTATTTGGTTTCCCCAACTTTTATTATAGAGCCTTAATTGTTAAAGAGCGTTACTCCAGGTTTAATTTTTTGGATAAGATCACGTTGGTAGTAATATAAAGGAGAATCGATTGTATCAGAGAAATGATCAAGATTCCTGCCATAAAGAGCTGTACTTGATGAACCGACTGTAATCCGCTTACCCAACTCACCAGCGGATGAATAGAAGCCAATATGATCATGCCCACACTCATCAGCGTTTGCCAAATCATGCTGATTACCAGATACGCGACAAAGGAGAGCAAAACGCGGTGTTTGCCCGCAAGATGACCCAGCGCCAGAGAGGCATAGATTTGAAGAACAAAAACAACCAGAGCGGCTAAGATTACGAGCAGAAATAAGCCGCCGGTCAACAGGATAGGGCTGCTTCTTTCCAAAGGAAGTTTGAAAAAGTCAACGATCAGCGTGCCGATATCTCCGAAAATCCCCTTGCGATATCCCAGAACAAGCACCGACAATACAGCGGCGATGACGCTAACGACCGCCCATAAAATCGAAACGATCATTTTAGAGATGATATGTTTGCTTGGTGTCACCGGTATAGTGAACATGAGGTATCCTTCATCTGAAAGTAAGTTCTTGTAAAACCGCTGGATCATGACAACCAGTGTAATGATAAAGGTCGCTACGATAATAAAGAAGTAAATCATACCCGAGATGGCGGATAGAAATGCCATCTTGGTTTGTAAAAGATTAATTTCAATAAAGACTTTGTTGATTAAGGCAAACAGCAGCAACCCGGCATACAGCGGCAAAAATATCCTAGCAGTCGCCTTGATTTCGTATTTTGTCAGTTTCCCTAGCATCTGAATACCTCCCTGAACATTTCATCTACTGATTTTCCCTGCTTTTCTCTGATGTCATCGACCGATGCAGCCATTTGGATTCGCCCTTGTGATATGAAAACAACTTCATCCAGCACGCGCTCGATATCATAAATCAGATGGGTAGAAATAATAATAGTGGCATTTTCGTTATAGTTTGTAATGATGGTGTTTAGAATATAATCCCTGGCGGCGGGGTCCACACCGCCAATTGGTTCGTCGAGCAGATAAAGCTGGGCTTGGCGGCTCATCACCAGAATCAACTGTACCTTTTCTTTGGTACCTTTGGACAGCGTTTTCAGTCGGTCTTTTGGATTGATATTCAGCCGCGCCAACATATCATATGCTTTATCGGCACGAAAATCAGAATAGATATCCTGAAAGAAACGAATAATTTGTTCCACGGTCATCCAATCGTTGAGATAGGTTCGCTCCGGCAAGTAAGAAACGATCTTTTTGGTTTCTATGCCGATGTCTTTCCCGTCAATTTGCAGACTGCCCGAGGTAGGAGTCAGAATTCCGCTGAGCAACTTAATTAAGGTGGTTTTTCCGCTGCCGTTGGGACCTAATAAACCGATAATTTTACCGCGCTCTAAATTCAGGCTGATGCCGGACAGTGCATATTTTCCTGAATAGGTTTTGACGACATTACTGCAATTTACAAGTGTGTTCATATATTTTGCTCCTTTGCTGTGGATTCAATCAGATGGATGGCATCTTCTTTTGTGAAACCGAGCCCGTTCATCTGAAGAAAAAATTCCATAATGACTTCCTGAGCCAACATGGTTTTCAGTTGTTCAATCATGTCTTTGTCCTCCGTTATAAATCTGCCGCTGGTTCGCTGGGTAAAAACCAACCCCTCTCGTTCCAGCTCCGAAAACGCTTTCTGCATTGTATTAGGGTTGACCGCTGCTTGTTCAGCAAGGGCTCTTACCGGCGGGAGCTGACTTCCTGCCGGAAATTCGCCCGACACAATTCTGCGTTTTATCTGTTCAATCAATTGAAGATATATCGGTCGATCTGTCTTCATTTCCCATGTCATTTTACAAACCACTCCCTTCTTCCTTTTTTGTCTGTCAAAATCAATTCAATCTGTATTATTGTATTAAGTGATTAATACAATAATACAACTTCCTTTTTATTTTGTCAAGTACTTTTCAAAAAATAATCAGAAATATTTCAGGGAAAACGTCTTGCATACTGATTCCCTTTGCTATATAATGAAAAAAAGGATATACTTCCTGAATTTACAAAGGAGGATTGACAGATGTATAGCTATGATTTTAGTTACGAGTATCCCATAACGGGGTCAGGAGCAGAAAGGATGGAAGCGTTTGCAATTTTTGCTTCGATTTATGCGATTATGCTTCTGGTTTTTGCTGCAATCGGATTGACAATTTATATTCTGCGGTCAATTGCACTGACACGTTTATCTCAAAACCGTAGGTTTAACAATCCCTGGATCGGGTGGATTCCGTTTTGCAGCGGGTATGCACTCGGCAGGATATCTGACGATATCAACATCAAACGAGGAAAAACCACCAATCACCGAAAAATATTGCTTGGCACAAATATTGCGGTGGGTGCGTTGGAATTGATTGGATTGGGTGTTATGATTCCGGCAATAGTGTCATTGATACAACACAGTATCAACTATGGCTCATCCAATGCTGATGCGGCAGTGGCAGCTCCTGTTTTGGCAGGCTGTTTTTTGATTATGATTGGAGCCATTGTTGCTATTGTGTATGCCGTTTTCAATTATATTGCCTTGTACAATGTTTTCAAGGATTATGCGCCGAATAATGCGGTATTGTATCTTGTTTTATCGCTGTTAGTAGGAGGAAGCGATACGATCATCCTCTTTATTATCCGCAATAAAATGCCGGTACCGCCTATGCCACCATATGGTGGATATCCGTATCCGCCGCAGCAATATGGGCAGTATATGCCCCCGACAGGAACACCTAGCGGACAACCGCCGCAGCCGGGACAGTTCGGACAATACATGCCACCACCACCGCCGGCAGGAACACCTAGCGGACAACCGACACAACAGGGACAGTTCGGACAATACATGCCACCACCACC
>CAUHFD010000256.1 GCA_959605275.1 uncultured Eubacteriales bacterium
TCGGACAGCTTTAATATATTACCACATTCCCTCTCCCTTTGTCAAGTCCTTTTTTGCGATTTTTGCAAAAAATCGAAATTGTCGCTTTTTGAATAATTTTAACAATACGATTCATTTCCTTTTAGCTATATTGTTATCTAATTTTCCATTATTATACTTTTTACTTTGCTGTGTTTTTGTTTCATTCTATAATCGGCGCATAAACGCAATCAGCATAATAATGAAGATTGTGAAAACACTCTGTTTTTTGGGTGTGATTGAAATGTATAACCCGGAAATTATTACATATATTAATCACAACAAAAGTTCTGAATGAAAGGAATTTCAAAACAATGAAAAACAAAGTCCTTCCCATATTGAAAATACTTGTCATTATTTTACTCAATTTATTCGCCATTACTCTTTTCTGGGTGAGTACCAATACCAGTGAAGATGTTTCGGTACTGTCCAAAGTTGGTTCAAGAGGAACGGAAGTGCGTGCCATCCAAGAAAAATTAAAAGAACGCGGTCTTTATAAAATAGCGGTAGATGGCATATACGGAGCAAAAACCAAAGAAGCTGTGATTAAATTTCAAAAACAGCAGGGAATTGCGGCGGACGGGATCGCCGGTCCCGTAACTCTGAAACGATTGGGTATCAGTATCGGCACCAAGCCTTCCGCAACCAATGCCAACGTTAATCTTCTTGCCCGTATCATTTCAGCAGAAGCACGCGGCGAAAACTATACCGGACAGGTTGCAGTAGGCGCCGTTATTCTGAATCGCATTGAGCACCCTTCCTTTCCCGATTCCCTGTCCGGCGTGATCTATCAGCCGGGTGCCTTTACCGCCATTACCGACGGGCAATTCAATCAGCCCGTCAGCGACTCCGCCTATAACGCTGCCCGCGATGCACTCAATGGCTGGGATCCCTCCGGCGGTGCCATCTACTATTATAATCCCGCCAAAACCTCCAATTCCTGGATCCGCTCCCGCCCGGTCATCAAGCGGATCGGCAACCATCTGTTTTGTAGCTGATCTGTCGGCAATAGTAGATATGAAAAGCCTCGATACACGAATCTGTATCGAGGCTTTTTTGGTGAAGATGAATGGACTTGAACCATCGACCCCCTGCATGTCAAGCAGGTACTCTAACCAGCTGAGCTACACCTTCAAATATAGCAGACATCCATGCCCTTGTCACATTACTTGAAATATTATACCATAAAAACGAAAAATAGCAAGCCTTTTTTTAAAAAAACCGGATAATTTTTTCTATCCTATTGATGATTGCGGGAGAATAGTATATACTAATCTTGTGGATATTCTGTTGATCCGGGGCAGCGGATTTTTGTCGGTGCCGACACATGAGAATGATATCCTACAAAAAAAGACAACCATGCGGTGGTTTTACATGTTTTTTCAAAGGAGGATGTTAAAAATGTCTATTACTACTTTAACCAATGATAATTTTGACCAGGAGGTTCTGGCAAGCAGCAAAACAATACTGATTGACTTCTGGGCAGCGTGGTGCGGTCCTTGCAAAATGCTTTCTCCAATCATTGACCAAATTGCCGACGAGGTGGATGATTCTGTAAAGATCTGCAAAGTGAATGTTGATGAACAAAGCGAGCTCGCGGCACAATTTCAAGTCAGAAGCATTCCGACCTTAGTTGTCATGAAAGACGGAAAAGTGGATAATATCTCGGTAGGCGTCAAAAGCAAGGAAGAAATTCTTGCAATGTTGTAAAGGCAGATCAATAAAGGCATAATAATCCCCCGGCTTTGCCGGGGGATTATTATTTATCCTACCAATATTTTAGCTTCCGGCATAACCTGATTCTTTTTCTTGCCTGGACGCATTGCCAACGATAACGCCAAGGAAACCGGACCGACTCTGCCCAAAAACATGGTGAGAATCAAAGCAATCCGAGAAATATGATTTGCCGCCGCCGAAACACCGACAGAGAGCCCGACGGTTGCAAAAGCGGATACCGATTCAAACATTGCATCCACTGTTGAAATCGATTCGGCGTGTCCGGTAGAAAAATAAATAATGCCTGCCGCTATCATCACAGCGCACCCTGCCAATCCGGTTACGGCAAGTGCTTTATAAACCACGGACTTGTCAACTTTTCTGCCTCGGATAGTGGTCTCATCGTTTCCTCGTGTCACACTGATGATAGTCATCACCAGTACCACGAACGTAGTAACCTTAATACCGCCGCCGGTGGAACCCGGTGCCGCCCCGACAAACATCAAAAACATCATTAGCCCTTTTGTAATACCGCGCATGCTTTCTAAATCAATCGTATTAAATCCTGCTGTTCTGGTGGTAACCGACTGAAAAAAGGAATTTAACAGCTTATCTCCAATCCCCATACTGCCGATTGTTTGCTGGTTATCCCATTCAAAAACCAGAAACGCCAGCATGCCAAACAAAATGAACACAGCGCTGATAGATAAAACAATTTTAGTATGCAGCAACAACCGTTTGGTTTTGTGATAGGAAAACAGATTTTGCCATACCACAAATCCGAGTCCTCCGCAAATAATCAGCAGGCAAATCGGAATCAGTACCATCGGATCGGACGCATATTCGGTCAGGCTGGCAAACGCCGCACTCCGCCCCAGAATGTCAAATCCGGCGTTACAATAAGATGAAATTGCCAGGAAAAGCGAAATATAAATACCCTCTGCTCCAAAGGCAGGCACAAAAGTAGCACTCAGCGCGATCGCACCCAATAATTCAAAGGAAAAAGTAAGTATCATAATCATTTTAACCAGATGCCTTGCATCAACGGTATCCGGCGAATTTACCGACTCCTGCGCCAGCTGCAACCGTTTATACCCCAGTTTCTTTCGAATCGCAATATTAAAAAAGGTAGTCAGGGTAACCAACCCCAATCCGCCCAATTGAATCAGCGTTAATATCACAATCTGCCCGAAAACGCTCCAATAGGTATAGGTGTCAATGACAACCAGCCCGGT
>CAUHFD010000257.1 GCA_959605275.1 uncultured Eubacteriales bacterium
TCATCTCATCGTTTCTCTTTTATTTCTTTACCCCAACTATTGACATTGAGCCTAATAAGAATCATGTTGTCTACACAACAAAAAAGGAGTTACGACAGTACCCTGCGTAACTCCATGAATAAAAAGCCCTTGAAAACGACAGAATTATCTTTCAAGAGGACAATTCTGCCTTATAAGAGAATTTTATGCAAAGATGCAACGGTAACTGGCTGCCAGCTAATGCAAAAGCAATAGGTAAGGCCCTTTAGCTTTGTGTCATCCTCTTTCGAAGATTTTACTATTAAACAACAATCATTTGCACAACAATATTTAATTTTTTCGACAGCAATCTCGGTATTTTTTGCTGTTATGCTTGTATCTTACACCCTATTTCAATATTTGTCAATAGTTTTTAAAATGTTTCTTAATTTTTTTTGAATGTTTTGTTATAATATGTCGTTTATTCTATATATAACGCCGCTGAACAAATCTAAAAATTGGATTTATTTTAATAACCGCTGCCCTGCGAGCCAAGAAAAACATATGTATGATTATCTTCCCGCCTTTAATTTTGCAAACATTTTCGTATTTCGTGATTTTACAAAAGAAATAAAACGGCTTTCAAGATAAGCAAGTGAAGTATTTTTCCATTTAATCGGGCATAAAAGAATTTTCATATAAGAAGATTTGGGCTGCGCTATCTGCGCCGCTTTTACCGCTTTCGAATCGGTAATCATTCTTTTAATCATCATCTTTTTCTCTTTAGTGGGTAAATCGCAGTTTTTATTCGTCACATTTTCAATACATCCTATCACACGCTCAATATATCGGCGGCAAAGGAACTCTTCAATATCAGGAGACATTTCGTTCCAGTATGCGTATAAATCAAGCATCCACCGATGCTCTTCTTCCCGCTTATCATACATATCGCTGCGGTACTTTGCCGTCTCGGACTCTGTACGCTGACGAATAAAATGATAATATTTGTCGGAAAGCACGCCTACTTTCTCCACGTTTCGTATTACCGATAAATTAAATGGGAAATCATCCCAGAAAGTTTGGGGGAAATAAAGCTTATTATCCAAGATATATTTAGACAAATACAGTTTGTTCCAAGGCGTATATAATAGATTTTTGTCGAACAATCGATGTGCATCCCGACGGAATTCCGCTTGAGAACTATATACTTGGGCGTCTGCAAACTGTTCCTGCGTAAACTTTTCGGTTTCATTATAATAGGTGTCGATATAATAACCCGAAACCACCAACTCCAGTCCGTGTTTCTCTGCCAAATTAACCATATCTTCCAACATAGTGGGCTCCGCCCAGTCATCAGAATCCAGAAAATACATATATTTTCCCTTTGCAAGATCGATTGCAATATTTCTTGCGGAGGGTGCACCGCCGTTTTCTTTATGAATTACTCGCAATCTGCCGTCATGTTTCGCATATTCGTCACAAATTTCTCCGCTCTTATCCGGTGATCCGTCATCGACAATCAAAAACTCCCAATCGGTCAACGTTTGTTTCTGCATGCTTTCAATCGCCTTGCCAACATAGTTTTCAACTTTATACACCGGCATAATAATGCTTACTTTTACATCATTCATTTGATAAGCAACCTTTCTTAAACTTGCATACGAAATTAACGATATTTATAAATGCGCTTTTGCTGCTTTTAAAGCAGAGGCAATCACCTTATCCATATCATAATACTTATATTCCGCTAAACGACCGCCGAAAATCACATTTTTTTCCTGTTTGGCAATCTCATGATACTGCTCAAACAACTGCTGGTTTTTATCATCATTGACCGGATAATAAGGCTCCATGCCGGATTTCCAGGATACCGGATATTCCCGTGTAATGACTGTTTTTTCCTGCGTACCGAATTCAAAATGTTTATGTTCAATTATTCTTGTAAAAGGGGTCTGCTCGTCTGTATAGTTGACAACAGCAACGCCCTGATAATTAGGTGTATCCAAAACTTCATCCTCAAATTTTAAACTGCGGTATTCCAATTGTCCGAAGCGATAGTCATAAAAGGAATCAATCGTCCCAGTGTATACAATTTTGTCCGCCATAGCGGATAACAAAGTACGGTCTTTCGCAAAATCAGTTTCCAGCCGAACCTCACAGCCCTCCAGCAAACCATCAATAATTTGGTTATATCCGCCGATCGGAATACCTTGATACGGATCATTAAAATAATTGTTGTCATATGTAAAACGAACCGGCAGCCTTTTAATGATAAAGGCAGGAAGTTCTTTGCAGTCTCTTCCCCATTGCTTCTCTGTATATCCTTTTACCAACTTTTTGTATAAATCATAGCCGATCAGACTGATCGCCTGTTCTTCCAAATTTCTGGGTTCACCCGTAATCTGTTTACGTTGTTCTTCGATCTTTTCCTTCGCCTGCTGCGGAGTGGCTACCCCCCACATCTGATGAAAAGTATTCATGTTAAACGGTAAATTATAGATTTCGCCGTTATAATTTGCAATCGGACAGTTGGTATACCGGTTAAAGTCGGCAAATTGGTTAACATAATCCCAAACAGCCTTATTATCGGTATGAAAAATATGCGCGCCGTAGCGGTGAACAGAGATTTCCTCTTTCTGCTCACAGTATATATTTCCTCCCGTATGGCTGCGCTTATCGATAACAAGACAATGATACCCGCGCCTGGTTGCTTCATAAGCAAATACACTGCCGAACAAGCCGCTGCCCACAATTAAATAATCATACTTTTTCATTTGCGTCTCCCGGTCGATATCCTGTTATTTTATCGTGTGAATTTTCAGCCGTCAGGCTAATTTCAAAATCAATTTGGGGATTTGACCGGCAAGCATTACCCTGCACGCAGAAACACCCCATAAAAGAAAAGAGTCCGAACGCGAATTGCGTCCAGACTCAGTCTGGTCTGAGTGACGGGACTTGAACCCACGGCCTCTACCACCCCAAGGTAGCGCGCTACCA
>CAUHFD010000258.1 GCA_959605275.1 uncultured Eubacteriales bacterium
AATGCCGGTAAAAAGGGCGGTCAGTATTTTACGCCTGCCGATGTTTCGGAGCTGTTGGCGCGTCTCGGTACTATCGGAAAAACTAAGATCAACAAGGTCTATGACCCTGCATGCGGCTCCGGCTCTCTTCTGCTTAAAGTAGAAAAGGTGCTTGGAAAGGACAATATCGAGCGGGGCTTCTACGGTCAGGAGATCGACCTGACCACCTACAATCTCTGCCGTATCAATATGTTCTTACATAATATCGAGTTTGATAAGTTCAGTATCGTGCGGGAGGATACGCTGCTCAGCCCGCAGCATGGGGACGACCAGCCGTTTGAATTGATCGTCTCGAATCCGCCGTTCGCCGTTCCGTGGGAGGGGGATAAGAACCCGAAGCTTGTTATCGACCCCCGCTTTTCGCCTGCAGGTGTGCTGGCGCCTGCTTCCAAGGGCGATATGGCGTTTATTATGCACAGCCTTTCATGGCTTGCTTCCAACGGCGCGGCAGCTATCGTTTGTTTCCCCGGTATTATGTACCGCGGCGGGGCAGAGCAGAAGATCCGCAAATATTTGGTGGACAACAACTATGTGGATGCCATCATTCAGCTGCCCTCTAACCTGTTTATGAATGTCACTATCTCCGTTGACATTATGCTGCTGAAAAAGAATAAGACGGATAACGCCGTCCTGTTTGTTGATGCTTCCAAGGAGTTTGTGAAGGTCAAGAAGAATAACCGACTTTCCGATGACAATATCAGACGTATCGTGTCCGCTGTGGCGGAACGTAAGGACGAGCGGTACTTTGCCCGTCTTGTGCCGAACGACGAGGTCGGAAGCAAACAGAATAACTATAATCTTTCCGTTTCCACCTATGTGGAGCAGGAGGACACCCGTGAGAAAATCGACATTATAAAGCTGAATGCCGAAATTGCAGAAATCGTCGCACGGGAGCAGAAGCTGAGAGAGGAAATTGATCGGATTATTGAGGAGATTGAGGGATGAACTGGGGAAAGATATTCAAAAGCCAAGATTATGGACGACCAATTTATAAGCATACGGACTTGCCTGTCTATATCACTGATGAATTTAACTTTTACCGTTGCATCGAATTTACCACCAATTTTTATGGAAAAACAGCAAGTACTTTGTTTAATGGAAACCTGCGAACCTGTTCTGGCAGATACTCAAAGTTGTTTCCAAATCAGAAATTATCTTATTGGGCGGACAGTCCTGCAACCGCGCGAGCAGAAATCAAAAAACATGGCGCAGGAAATAATATTCTGACATTTTGGGCATACGATGATGCTACAAGTACATTTCCGATATTACCAGATCAAAGTCCTCTGGTGATTATTGACGGACGCAAATGCGGTGTGCAAGATTTGATTGATAAAGCCGATAATGACATTCTACTGTCAAAAGATGAGCGGCAATATATGGAGCAATTACTTGCGCAGGAGCCCGATTGCCTTGTTTATGACTCGCGCGCCCGATTGGGCGGAGAGAACTACATTTTCTTTGAAAAAGGATTTCGCAAACTGGCACTTCGTCAGTTAAGACTGCGGTTTGGACGAAGCGAAGGCGGTAGTAACGCTCGAATTGTTTGTGCTGATACTTGCGACTATATGCCCTTTATTGAATGCTATGGAAGGTGTTTTGTGCCCAAAGCTAGAGTGAGAATGGACGAGTCTTATCTAAACGGCGATGAATATTTATTACGTAAGCAAATCTATGAAGAACCTTGTCGTAGATATAGAGAGGCTATGAAATGAGTAAATTGGATGAATTGATTCAGAAATTTTGTCCAGAGGGCGTTGAGTATAGTTGTTTGAAGGACTGCGTAAATATTATGCGTGGTACACGAGTTGTCAAAAATCAGCTAATGGAGACTGGAAAATATCCTGTATTTCAGAATTGTTTAACACCAATGGGATATTACGATAACTTTAATTGCAAGGGGAAAACAGTTTTTATTATTGTTGCGGGTGCTGCCGGCGAAATTGGTTATAGTTTTACCGATTTTTGGGCTGCTGACGATTGCTTTTGTTTTGTATGTTCGCAAAATCTTGAGAGTCGTTTTTTGTATCACAATCTTTTAAATCAGCAGAATTTTATCACATCGAAGGTAAGACGAGCCAGTATTCCACGTTTAGCAAGAGATGTGGTCGAAAATATATCTATTCCCGTCCCGCCGCTGCCGGTACAGCGTGAAATTGTCCGTATTCTGGACAATTTCACAGAGCTTACCGCAGAGCTTACCGCAGAGCTTACCGCAAGAAAACAGCAGTATGCGTATTATAGGGATAAACTGTTGACACATTCTTCTGAAACAAAGATTTGCAAATTGGCAGATGTTTGTGAGTCAATTGCTGATGGAGACCACATGCCCCCACCAAAAGCAGATGACGGAATTCCGTTTATCACGATTTCAAATATCACAGAGCAAAACAAAATCAATTTTTCAAACACGATGTTTGTACCCAGCTCTTATTATGACGCTCTTGCGGATAAGCGGAAACCGCATAGCGGGGATATTCTATATACTGTTGTAGGTTCTTATGGAATCCCCGTGTGTATTGAACAAGACACTAAGTTCGTGTTTCAAAGACATATTGCAATTCTCCGCCCAAGGTCAGAAGTAATAAAGGCTCGGTATATGTTCCACGCAATGCAAAGCGGCGCTTTTAAAGCGCAGGCGGACAAAGCTGCAAAGGGAGCAGCGCAAAAGACAATTGGCTTATCCTCACTGGCAGAAATGACCTTGCCCGTTCCCGATATGTGTATACAAGAACGCCTTATCCGTGTCCTCGACAACTTTGATTCCATCTGCACCGACCTAAATATCGGTCTGCCTGCAGAGATTGAAGCCCGAAAAAAACAATATGAATTTTATCGCGATCAGCTATTGACATTTGCCGCACAGGGTGAGACAATCTTAACAGACAGACA
>CAUHFD010000259.1 GCA_959605275.1 uncultured Eubacteriales bacterium
TATTATATTAACCGGAGGAGGCAGTTTACTTTGCGGTTTAGATAAGTTAATCGCCTCTTATATCAAAGTAGATGTCCGGCGTGCAGACACGCCAACCGACAGCGTAGCAATCGGTACCGGAAACGTATTCGACTTTATTTCGGATCTCAATGACGGATTTGTCAATGCCTCCACTTATGAACATTGACAAAATCATAATACTACAAAGAACGCGCCACAGTATTGTCAATACTGTGGCGCGTTCTTTGTAATCATTCATTTGAAAAACAAATCGGAATTCACCGGTTCATTATCTGTATATCACATCAATGGTGCAAACAACCTTAATACCGCACGTAAGATTCTTTTCGGAAAAGGAATCTTGGTACACTCCTCCAACGAAATAGTCTGAGATTGTTCCATAATCTTTTGATAATCATCATAGACCTGCATCACCGCTTCGGTTTGATACATCCATACGCCGCATTCAAAATGCAGATAAAAACTCCGAAAATCAAAATTCGTTGTTCCGACAATGGCAAATTCATCGTCTACTACCATTGTTTTCGCATGAATAAATCCGGGAGTATATTCGTATATTTTAACCCCTGCCTCAATGAGCTGCGCATAATTTGCACGTGTCACCATATGCACATACCACTTGTCTGCAACGTGCGGCGTCGTGATTCGCACATCTATTCCACTCTGAGCAGCCAGAGTGAGTACTGAGGTCATTTCATTATCTAAAATCAAATACGGCGTAGAAATATAAACATACTTTTTAGCATTATTGATCATGTTCATATAAGCAAACTCGCCTACCAACTGACCGTCTAAAGGGCTATCGGAGAAGGGCTGCACATACCCCATTGACGGCGTATGTAAAGTGGGCTTATACCGATCATAATCTTCATCGGTTTTTCCGGTAGAGTATTCCCACATGGATAAAAACATAATTGTTAAATTCCAAACAGCCTTCCCCTTCAGCAGAATAGAGCTGTCCTTCCAATAACCATGTTTTTCATATTCATTAATGTATTCATCTGCCAAATTGATACCGCCGGTAAAACCAACATTGCCATCAATGACCGCGATTTTACGATGATCCCGATAATTCATAAAAACATCCAGCGACGGCTTCAGCGGATTAAAGACCGCGACCTTTATTCCCTTCTCTCTCAGCATTTTCGGATATTTTGGAGGCAACAGATTGATCGTACCTGCATCATCATAAAGAAGGCGAACATCAACGCCCTCTTTTACCTTTTCCTCCAAAATGTCCAATACTGTATTCCACATTTTACCTTCCTGAATAATAAAATATTCCAGGAATATAAAATGTTTTGCTTTTTTGAGTTCTTCTGTTAATGCCGCAAATTTAGCTTCACCCGGTGTTAAAAAACGAGTATCGGTATTCTGACAAACGGGCGACAAGGAAATATCTTTAATATAACGGGATTGTTTCAACGCAAAAGGATTATCTTCTTCCAGCCGCTGTAAAACCGATTCATCCTGCTGACTGTAAGCGGTTGCTTTTTGGTAAATAGTGATCAGTCGCTTTTTGGCTTTCGGAGAAATATTTCGTTTTCCGAAAATAAAATATAAAACACCTCCCACAACCGGGAACAACAAAATCGGGATAATCCACGCCAATTTATACATAGGATTATCTTTTTTGACTACAATATAAAGGGTTATGATGATACTGATTAGAATCAACACAGTATTCATATAAAGAGTATACTGGCTTAAAAAAAGAATCGTAACCAATATAATAGCCAACTGCACTACTATCATAGTTGCTACAATAAATAATCTTCCGGTTAAAAACTTAAATAATTTTTTCATTGTGCATCTTCCTTTTTGCCATGTTATTTTATATTGTAGCATAAACAAAAATAAATTACAACTTTATCAGGCGAGGTCTGTTTGACAAATCAAAAAAAGAATTGACTCTACCAGTCATCGCTATACAGACCGAAAAAACAACACAGAAACATAAAAGTATATGCTTCTGTGTTGTTTTTTATTTTTTGTTTTCGATCTCAAAGTTTCGTCCCCGTACGGCAGCGATCGGATCGGGAATCGGCTTTTTATTGCCTTTATCGTTCAGTCTGTGAAAAGCAGTCAGCGGGAAGGTCTGAAACTCCGGAACAACGCCTTCCTCAACCAGTGGAACCGTCAAATTTCCCTGCAGTCCGTTTTTAAATTTCACCATTGCTCTGATTCTCCCGTATATAAAATACACTGTTTTACAACAGCAATATTATTATTTCACATAACAGGATAAAATACAGATGTTAAAAATATTTTATGATCCTTTAACCGAAAACTCCGTTACACATTAAACCGGAACAATACAATATCCCCGTCCTGCATCACATACTCTTTTCCTTCCAGTCGTACCAGTCCTTTTTCTTTTGCCGCCGCCATGGAACCGCACGCCATTAAATCATCGTATGAAACGATCTCAGCGCGGATAAATCCCCGCTCAAAATCAGTATGAATTTTTCCGGCTGCCTGAGGCGCTTTTGTTCCCTTCGTAATGGTCCACGCGCGCACTTCCTGCGGACCGGCGGTTAAATAAGAAATCAATCCGAGCAAAGAATAACTTGCTTTGATAATTCGATCCAGCCCTGATTCAGTCAGATTTAACTCTGCGAGAAACATTTCCTTGTCTTCCTGCTCCATATCGGAAATTTCTTCTTCAATTTTTGCACAAATCGGAAAAACGGCTGCATTTTCTGCCTGCGCAATTTCACAGACTTGTTGATAAAACCGATTGGTTTCGATGTTGTTGATGAAGTCATCTTCGCACAAATTTGCCGCATAAATGACCGGTTTGTTGGAAAGAAGTGAAATATCTTTCACAATTTCTTTTTCCTCTTCTGTATAATCATATCCGCGGGCAGAATTTCCCGCTTCCAGATATTCTTTTAAGGAC
>CAUHFD010000260.1 GCA_959605275.1 uncultured Eubacteriales bacterium
ATGTAATTGCCAATAGATATGAAGGTTTTGATGACGATATGGATCGTTTGCTCGGCGGTTCTAATACTGTTACCATGACCTTGTTCACCAATGGTACTGCAGGAAGTGTTGACATTTACCAAAAGGTTGAAAAACCGAAAAAGTTTGATTTTGTCGGTGATAAAGGAACCGGATTTGATGTCCCCGGATCGGCAAACACCAACGGCAACGAAACAAATATTAATTTGCCGGCGACCGGCAGTGTGGTTTATACGCAGGTAATCGGAACAAACCTAGAGTTTTCCTTTAAAATAGCTCCTACAGAAACTTTTGAATGGCTCGGAATGAACTTATCCAACAGTGGAATGTCAATGCTGGGCAGCGGAAACGGATTATCCACTTTGTTCTGGAAAGCACAAGGTGCTTTAACCTCTCGTGTAGTGGAAGAACAGCCGGGCAAAGGCTGGGATGCGGCCGGAGCTAACAAACAGATTCACGACGGCGGATTGCTTGCCGAAGGTGAGTGCTTTAATGATGGTGAATGGCATAAAGTTTCATTGAAAAAGACTGCTGGTGGATGGCAGTTTACCATTGATGATATCGATGTAATTGCCAATAGATATGAAGGTTTTGATGACGATATGGATCGTTTGCTCGGTGGTTCTAATACTGTTACCATGACCTTGTTTACCAACGGTACTGCAGGAAGTCTCGTCGTTTTACAGGAAGGCGTAGATGCCGGCTTGAATGTTACGGCACTCAACAAGTTGATTGAAGATGCGGAAAAAGCATTAGCAGACGCAATAGATGACAGAATTCCGCAATCTGCAAAGGATGCGCTGAAAAAAGCAACTGATGAGGCAAAAGCTGTGATTGCTGCTGAGGGTACTGTCCAGGCAGATATTGAAACGCAAAAGGAAAAAATGACAACGGCAATGACTGCGTTCAATCAGGTGCTGTCTGATGTCCAGAAAACGCGTGAGTTATCAGCGGGAATTGATGCAATCAATGGCGAGGTTACAGAGGATAATTTGTACGATACCATTCTTTTGCAGGATACTTATGATCAGATGACAAAAGAACAGCAGACATTACTGCCAGAAGCAGAAAAGGCTCGTCTGGATGATATCATGAAGCAGGCCAAAGCGATTATGCGGACAGACAACGGTGTAACTGTAGATGGAAAAGATTTGCCGTATTATGTCAGAGTGCGTGTTACCATGCTCGAAAAAGATAATGCAAAGTGGAACGATGCGTTCGCAAATGTAAAAAATCCGGCTTTGCTGTTTGAAATTCAATTTGAGGATTATTTAACCGGTGCAGAATATATTCCGGATAAAGAGTATACTGTTTTGGTTGATATTCCCACTGTGTTTGGAGAGTATCAAAACTTTAGTGTTGTTCTTCCGAATGGAAAAACAGTAAAAGCAAAAGCGGATAGCGGACGCATGAGCTTTACTACGGATAACGTCGGTACATTCGCAGTTGCTGGTTTGGACATAGCTCCGGATACCGGTGTGGCAAATACTGTGTTACCGGTAGCCTTTGTATTGCTTGCAGCGGCGTGCGTGGTACTAGTCGGAACCAAGCGTCGGAAAGCAATCAACCAATAAACCTACATAGGAAAGATGACGTAAAGGTTTGGTTCTCCGGAACCGTGTTGTTTCGCAATAAACAGGGCGGGTGATTTCCGCCCGTCCTGTTTCTCTTTCAAGTGGAAACAAGGATATTTTACGGAAAGGGCGTTACATATGAAAAAGAAACTGCTTGCCATTATTTTGGCTGTTATGTGTGCGACAACTTTAATCACCGGATGCGGAGGTGGAAACGGTGATACATCGTCAGGTGATGATTCCGATACTGCAAAACAGTTTGATACTCCAGGCGGAAAAAAATATGATGAGCTCGTTGAGATAACATCAGTGCGTAGTGTAGGAGCAAGTATTGTTTTTAATGAGGGGGATACTATTGAAGATAATATTTGGACCAGAACCGCATTAGAAGAGTACAATATTAAATTAAAATATCTTTGGACGGTGCCGGACGCGCAATATGCTGAAAAAATGTCACTCATGTACTCCTCCGGAGATTTACCTGATTTTCTTTCCGTGGACATTGGTGCTTTTGAAACGCTATATCAGGAAGATCAGCTCCAACCCATTGGAGATATCGCAGATCAGTATTTATCCACATTTAATCAAGGACTGTTAAAAGATTCTGATGGTGGTGCGGCACAATTGCTTGCCACTAAGGATGAAAAGCGTTATGCTATCGTTCAGCCGGCAGGACATGAGGAAAATTCTTATATTATGTGGATTCGACAGGACTGGTTGGATACATTGGGACTGGATGCTCCGAAAACATTTGATGAACTGACCAATGTGTTAAAGTCTTTTTATGAAAATGATCCGGCGGGAACCGGTAAAAAGAACTATATTCCGCTTGGCTTATCTACCACTTCATGGACAGGAAGCATAAACGGCTTATATAATGTTTTGGGTGCATATAAGTCAATTTGGTTGAAAAAAGGCGATGAATATGTGTACAGTTCCATTCAACCGGAAATGAAAGAAGCACTCAAACAAATTGCCAATTACTATAAGTTGGGTTATATCAGTCCGACTTATTATAACGCGCAGGACAGTCGAATTGCAGAATTGATGGGACTAAATCGCATGGGTGTTGTTTTTGCAAACTATGTATCGGGTATTCCGATTGCAGATGGTTGGGCAAAAAATGGCGCTAACTGGGTAACCTATCCGTTGCCGGCAATGACAGAAGGCGCTTATCCTGCAAAGAGTCAGATTTCCAGTGATCCGAGTAATTTTTGGGTGGTGACAAAGGATTGCAAAAATCCGGAAGCAGTCATGAAATTAATGAATTTGTTCTCTGATAAAGTGATCAACGATCCAATTCATTATAATACAGATGAAAATAATAT
>CAUHFD010000261.1 GCA_959605275.1 uncultured Eubacteriales bacterium
AGTGATTATTTGTTTTCACCAGTGCGGCAAGGAAAAGGCAGTGAACTAACAACCCTGTATACAATATTGGGCTTTGCTGCTGTTTTTGCTCTTTGGATAATAGCCAACTGGTGTTTAACAACCTTGTTTGACGGCGAAGGAACCATCAAGGATATTTTCATAAGCACCTCATATGCATTGTTACCCATGATTGTCGGATTGTTCCTAATAACCGGATTGTCGTATCTATGTACAATGGATGAGGCTCTTTACCTTTCATTGATTCAAACCATCTGTTATGGCGGAACACTGCTGTTGGTATTTATCGGAAATATGACAACGCATCGTTTTACATTGTCAAAAGCGGTGTTGATGACAGTGTTTACGATACTCGGTATGGCGGTTGTTGCATTTCTGGTTCTTGTTTTTGTTTCTATTATAAATCAGATGAAATCATTTGTTACTTTGATTTACAACGAAATCACATTCCGAAGTTAAGGGGGTGTTAAGGATGAAAACAGGCATTCGATATATGGCATTCGCTCCGATCTGCCTATCGTTGGTACTTTCGCTCACCTCCGCATTTGTATCTCAAAGTGTTACAGCCGAGGCGGAGACGAAAAAGAGTTTTGATATTGTTAAAAAAACGAAAGAATATCAGTTTGAGAATTCTTATCTTTCTCTTGAAATCAATCCAGAGGATGCTTCGGTAACAGTCACAGATAAGAACACAAATCTTTCTTGGAGAACTAATCCTTCTGTTTCGGGTAAGGAAATATCGGACGCCCAAAAGCAGGGGTTGTTGTCGCAAATTTCTCTGTCTTATACGGATGATAAAAACAACAGCTTCGCCATGAATAGTTATCGCGACAGCATACAAAAGGGACAGTTTACAATTACCTCTGTTGATTCAGGCGTTCGGGTGGATTATGTTTTGGGAGACGCTGAGGGTGCTCTTGTGTATCCAATGGTGATGGATAAAAAGGTGTTTGATAAATACACCGACAAAATGAGCCAAACCGATAAAGCATATGTTTTGTCATATTATAATTATTTTGATTACGATAAGATAACAAACGAACGCGAGCGGAAGGATTTACTAAAGAAGTATCCGTCTTTTAGAAATAGACCGATATATGTTTGTCGGTCCATAGCGGCACGCATACAGAAAAAACTGAGCGACATTTTTAAATCTGTAGGTATGACTGCTGAGTCATTAAATAAAGCTTATAAAGAGATTGGATTGGATTTGGAGGTGAAGCAGCTTCCTCGCTTCAAGTTGTCTTTGCTGTACATCTTAGAAAATGATCAGTTAGTGGTGTCATGTCCCGCTTCCATGCTAGAGTATGATGCTTCTGCGTACCGGCTGATTGATGTGACACTGCTGAAACAGTTCGGTGCACAAGAGGTCGGCACAGCAGGTTACATATTGGTACCTGACGGATCCGGTGCGTTGTTGGATACAAGCACCGACAATGCAAACACTTATAATCAGCCGGTTTATGGTCGTGACTATGCTAAGGCAGAAGAAACTTTTGAAGGATATACACAGACAGTGTCTCTTCCTGTGTACGGTATTCAACGTAACGGACAGGCATTTTTAGCGGCAATAGAAAGCGGCGCAGCTTGTGCAAATTTATCAGCTGGGTGTAATAGTAACAATGGGTATTATTATGCTACTTGTTCATTCTCACTGACACCCTATGAATATTACCGTATGGAGGACCGCACGCGCGAGGGCCTGACTTCTTATTTGATACCGGACGAATCTGATATTCCTGACATGACCTTGCGTTATTTCCTATTATCCGGAGAAAAGGCAAATTATTCCGGTATGGCTGCCGCCTATCGCCGGTATCTGTTCGGCGATACTAAGCGGACATTGGAAGAGCAGCCGCTGTATATCCGTTCAATTGGGGCTGTTTCGGCTTCTCTGTCGGATTACGGTTTGCCCTTTACCGTGACACGTGCTTTGACTAAGTACGATGATGTCGTAAATATTGCAAAAGATTTGCAAGAATCTGGAATTTCGAATATTCAATATATTTTTGATGGCTGGGCAAATGGCGGTATGTCATCTACTGTCTCCAATCGAATCAACGCGGTTGGCGTGCTTGGCGGCAAAAAAGGGTTAAGCAACATGCTTTCCTGGTTTGCGGAAGAAGCTGCATCCGTTTATCCGGTGATGGATGTTGCTTCGGTCGGAAAGAACCGTTTGTTTGACGGCTTTTCACCGGGAAAGGATGCTGCACGGGCACTTAATAATACCTTTGCAAAGAAATATCGTTATAACGTAGCAACACTAACGCCCGATGAAAAAACCTATGAATATGCAATCAGTCCCCACAAATATTTATCTTATGCGAATGGATTCTTAAAAGATTATTCTTCTTATTCAGGCAAAGGTATTTATATAGCCGATTTGGCGGAGCAATTAAACTCCAATCTTTACAAGAAAAAAAATCAGATTGTCCGACATGAGACAGAGGAGTATGTGGTAAAGCTACTGAGCGAATTGAAAAGTCAAGGGTACACCTTAACGGCTTCCGGGGGAAACGCATACGTGCTTCCTTATGTTTCGCGATTAGTCGACGTAGCATTGACAGACAGTAATTTTAATAGCACCTTAGATTATGTCCCATTTGTGGCCATGGTGCTGCATGGAAAAATTTCATTTTCCGGTGTAGCGATGAATTTGGCTGAAAATGCGCAGCTCCATTTCTTACGGTCTATGGAAAGCGGAGCCGCCCTCCAATATTTTGTGAATGCAGCTTCTGTGGATCGTTTGCGCAACACCGGATACGAATCTTTGTTTTCTTCAGATTATTCAATGACCAAAGAAGAGATTCTTGAATCTTATAAACGGTCTGGTGAATATTTGAATAAGGTTTCGAACCTAAGCATCAGCT
>CAUHFD010000262.1 GCA_959605275.1 uncultured Eubacteriales bacterium
ATTGGAAACTTTCCAATCTTATCTCTGCCGGAACCGGCATCTGCGGCGGCTCTGCCATAGCTGCCATCTCACCGGTTATAGATGCAGAAGACAGCGACATCGCCTATGCCATGTCGGCTACTTTCTTGTTCGATATGGCAATGATTTTGCTCTTTCCGATTGCAGGACATATGCTGGGGCTGAACGATACCGCCTATGGTCTTTGGGCTGGGACTGCGGTAAACGACACATCAAGTGTAGTCGCTGCCGGATATGCTTTTTCTGAAGCAGCCGGTGATTTTGCGACAATGGTAAAACTTACCCGCACACTGTCTATTATCCCAACTGTATTGATTTTTTCACTCATCAATCTGCATACGATTAGAAAAAAGGATCTGGCTGCCGGCAAAGCGGCGACGAAAAAAGTTAACGTATGGACACTGTTTCCATGGTTTATCATCGGATTTATTGCACTTGCGATTATTAACAGTTTGGGGGTCATACCTGCTGTGCTTTCTTCCGGTGCAAAAGAATTAAGCAAATTTCTGATGGTAACTGCACTTGCAGCAATTGGGTTGGGAACAAGCTTCAAAGAAATGAAAAAGTCCGGAATCAACCCTATGATACACGGATTCATTATTTCTGCTCTGGTCGTAATCGTTGCAATTGTTGTGGAATATTGTATGGGGATTATCTAATTGAGTGATTCAGATATTACAAACGGCATTCCTAATCGGAATGCCGTTTGTAATATTGATGACAACGATTTTTGCTTTAAATAATCAAACTAATGGTTAAACTCTTCTAGATTATTTCACATTTATCTGTTATAATAATTTTAGTATAATTGGCATTTAATAGACCGCATTATAAAAACAGTATAAACCAATTGAGCCCAAAATCGGCATACGCAAAGACAAATCGAAAGGTGAGAAAGAAACGATGTATTTTGAAAATGTAAAGAAAAATTTCGGATTCGGTTGTATGCGCTTACCTCTAAAAGACGGGAAGGTTGACTATAACGAATTTTCCAAAATGGTGGATACTTTTATAAGCAACGGCTTCAATTATTTTGACACTGCACATATGTATGTTGAAGGTCAAAGTGAAGGTGCTTTAAAGAAGTGTCTTACAAGCCGTTATTCAAGAGAAAGTTATATTTTGACCGATAAACTTTCAACACCGTATTTTAATAGCCAAGAAGAAATCCGTCCATTTTTTGAAAGTCAGCTTAAAGAATGTGGTGTTGATTATTTTGATTTTTACTTAATGCATGCGCAAAATGCCGAACTATATGCAAAGTACAAACGTTGCCGCGCTTATGAAACGGCTCTTGCATTGAAAGACGAAGGAAAAATCAAGCATTTTGGTATTTCTTTTCATGACAAAGCTTCCGTTTTAGAACAGATTTTGATCGAATATCCGCAAATAGAAGTCGTTCAAATTCAATTCAATTATGTGGATTATGACAATCCTGCTGTTGAATCGCGTAAATGTTACGAGATATGCAGAAAGTATCACAAACCTGTCATCGTAATGGAACCGATTCGGGGTGGCAATCTTGTGAATCTGCCCGATCAAGCAAAGGATATTTTTAATTCGCTCAACAACGGCAGCTACGCTTCCTATGCTCTCCGTTTCGCAGCAGGTTTTGACGGCATCTTTATGGTGCTTTCAGGCATGAGCAATATGGCGCAGATGAAAGATAATATCAGCTTTATGAAAAATTTCAAACCGCTTTCAGACAGAGAAAAAGAAGCGGTCGCAAAGGTATGCGGAATATTCCAATCACAAAATCTGATTCCATGTACTGCCTGCCGCTACTGCACCGACGGTTGTCCAAAACATATTCTTATTCCCGATCTTTTTGCCTGTCTGAATGCAAAGAAAATGTTTCATGACTGGAATGCCGATTATTATTATCAAGAAGTATATACTGTGCATAACGGAAAAGCCTCCGAATGCATTAAATGCGGAAAATGCGAAAAGGCTTGCCCACAGCATTTAGAAATTCGTAAACTGCTTGAAAGTGTCACATTAGAATTTGAAAAATAAAAAACATTTCAGATGTACTTTGATTGCGAAATGGTCTTGATTTTCTTTACCAATGATCTCTCCAGATAAAAATATGTAATAATAGTCTAAGAGATTAAATGGAGATTTCTTATGGACTTTCGATGAAAACTGAAAGCATATCATCCGAGGAAAAACATGAAAAAATTATTTTTACGCTCCATTTCCCCTTTTGTTCAATATATAGCGGTCAAACTATTATACACTGTAATACTGGTATAAATCAGAAAAGGAAGGATTATTATGACAATTCTGGAAGCAATAACTGCTCGCCACTCAGTACGTGCTTACATTGACAAGCCAATTCCTGAAGGAATCATTAAAGAGTTAAACAACGAAATTGATGTCTGTAATACAGAAGGCGGCTTAAACATCCAGCTTGTTACAGACGAACCGAAGGCTTTTGACGGTTTTATGGCGCATTATGGTAAGTTTTCCGGTGTAAAAAACTATATTGCTCTTATTGGAAAAAAGAGTGACGATTTGGAAGAAAAACTCGGTTATTACGGCGAGCGTGTTGCAATCAAGGCACAAATGCTCGGTCTAAATACCTGCTGGGTAGCTATGAGCTTTTCAAAGGGTGTAACAAGAAAAAGTTGCACCATCGGTAAAGATGAAAAATTGGTTTGTGTATTATCGCTTGGCTATGGCAAAACACAAGGCGTTGCGCACAAATCCAAACCGGCAGCGGATCTTTACAAAACATGCGACACAATGCCGGATTGGTTTCAAGCAGGTATAGAAGCTGCCATGCTTGCGCCTACTGTAGGTGGTACAATGATGTGTGACAAAAAAGAAATAAAAAGGTAGCGAATAG
>CAUHFD010000263.1 GCA_959605275.1 uncultured Eubacteriales bacterium
TGGTACCTATAATCAGCGTACCGGTGGAGCAAAGGGCACAGAACTTTTAAATAATATTTATTATTCCAAAGATGACGTCAACGGATATGTGATTGAATTGAAATGGTATCGTGCTTATGCCGGTAATACTATGGACACCAGCCGCTTCAGATTCAATGTGAACATCGGCGCCTCATCAGGGATGGTGGCACAAAAAGGATACTGGAACTATTATTCGGGGCTGGTTGAAATAAAACTGAACGGCATCGATGGGGTGCGGGATAATCTTTATAAAAATTCTTATGATATTACACAGTGTTTTACCTATGCATCAGCACCCATCGCAAATACTTATAAAGTTTCGGGGCAACTGTATTATGCATGGGACGATGATTATCTGTATTTTTATGTGAACAGCATTGACGCGTCTTATCTAGATCTGCGGATTGACCCTGATCCTTCCGCACCGATTGTCACCGACCAAAATACCGAGTTTCAAGCTGCCGCAAATAATGCTTCTACCGGTGATACTTACATTCGCGTAAATTCTGACGGTACACGAAGCGTTCGTTCGGTCGGGAATAAAAACGCCATGCTCAACAGTTCTGAATATACCTATGTTGAGAAAACGGATACAGGCTTACTTCTTGAAATGAAATGGCCGCGCAAATGGAATAATACAATAGATACAAACAGTTTTAAGTTTACCGTCAACTTAGGGGCTCCCAACGGATCTATCGCACTGAAAACGGCATGGACATGGTATGCGGGACAAACGGAAGTGCTGTTTCCGAAGGCATCGGAAATCGGTGACACCTCCTTTGAAATATCGACAGCCGGTCTGGCAACAAATACGATATATCTGTTGTCGTCAGCAGTCATAACGGGTGCAGCAAATATTATGGAGCAGGATTCTGCGAGATTAGTTTGCAGCCTTCAGGGGCTGATTAACCGTGATTTTGAGAAAAACAAAATAGCAGTGTATCTGAATCGGGATTCACAGGATACCTTTTGGATGAATTATTTAAAGGGTGACAATAAATTGCTCAGTGGAATGAACACGGTGAATATCAGCACGTTTGATCAATTTCTAAATACCTTTCGTAATCAGTTGATTGCCTGCGGCATGATTCTTTGGGTTCCTAACGTTCCCGCTACCGCCAACGCAGCCGGAACAATCTGCGGACTTGACGGATATCTGCCCGTCAAATATGATACCGCCTCCACCGGTCTCCACCAACGATTATTGAGTCTCGGGGTTATGGTAAAACAAAATCTTGTGGGTAAATTCACCGGGACAGGCACGATTCCCGATACCTCTATCGCTTCTACCGGCTCCAAAAAGTGTGATGTCTATTACTGGGCAATGGAGCTGTATATGGATCGCTGTTCTACCAAATATATTGCTTATGTACCGGATGGTGCCGGCTGTGTAACAACGAATCCGATTTACGCATATGGTGATTCTCATTCGGCGGGCGGAAATTGCATTTTTAACCATGATTATTTTATTGCGCGCCGGTGTTTTTTCTTTGATTTGACCTGCGTCAACGAAGCACCCTGTGATGAACCCAATCAGCCCGTAGGTAAAGATTTGGCGACACTCAAGGCAATTCTCCAGAAGCGGTATGATTTAGCAGGCGGAGCAATAGGACAGTGTATCGGGTTTGTTCCGTGGTGGATAAAGTATACGACATTTCATGATCTGGGGTCTCTGGCGCCGACTACGGTCGAATGGATGTACAGTGATTTGATAACAGCCTATAATGTTGCGCTTGAAGCGGATGCAGCACATCCAACATGTATGACGAATGCGTCGGTTTACTATAAATCTCCGAAACGGACTCAATATGTGAATAACAGACCTTCTACTACCACAACCTTTGATTCCAACACGATTTACTGCCTGTATTATATGGGCGATTATGATTCGTCAGCCTGGCTCAAGAAATATACTTCGACGCTTTGGTCGGATTCCAACAGAAGTTATATTCCTTGTATGTGGGCATTTAACCCCAATTTGTCCGATAGAGTTCCGATGATATTTGATTATCTCTACGAAAACAAGCTATCCACAGATTATTTTGTAACAGGAGACAGTGGCGCAGGCTATATTATGCCGACATCTTTATTTGCAGGAAACGGTGTACGTACTGCACTGCCTTCGGGAGATATTGCTTGGAAAAACTACTGTAAGCCATATATGGATTTGTTCCAAATGGACGTCACCGGATTTATCATCAACGGCAATTATACGGTCAATAATAATGTGATGAGCTTATACAAACGGATTTCTCCGGTCGGTAGTTTCCATAATGATATGAACAATAAGCTCTCTATATATTATGGAACACCTTATATCTACCTTCAGAACAGCGTCGGTGATTTAAGCACAAGCGTTACCACAAGGGCACAAACGATGTATCGTTTTGCATCGAATACGATGAGTGGATATAATTTTGCGGCTTTCCGTACTATATGCTACACCCCTTCGGATATACAAGAGCTGACTGAGGAATTTTTATCTATTGCAGCTGCAAACAATCCTTCGAAAAAGTATAAATTTGTAGATGTTTATACCTTCTTTGATCTCATTAAACAATCGGGACAGGGAACGATCATTGGCGGATAGACGGTATAATTTACACCTGCCATTGGAATGCTGAGCCTGAATTCTTCCGATAATAAAATTAGCATTTATACAGTCGCGCTCAATAAAAACGTCATCCGGCTGAAAGTGAACCGGATGACGTTTTTGTTGTGTCCACAACTACCGACTGTGTCGGTGGAGCGAAAAAACTTTAAGGATTTATGTGAAAAAGTCCGCCGCTGTAGGTTTGTCAATGATGTGTTACACATTGGGAAAAGAAGAAAGGACGGCCTT
>CAUHFD010000264.1 GCA_959605275.1 uncultured Eubacteriales bacterium
ATCACGACGCACTTTGACTTCCATTCGTTGCATGATACCATCTTAAAGCTTGATGAGCTGGGACACGATGTGCCGACGCTGTATAAGCATTTGGAGGATCTGACCGGCATCAACGTCATGGACGTGTCGATGAGCGATCAGAAGGTGATGAGCCTGTTTACCTCTACCGAAGCGCTGGGGGTTACCCCGGAGCAGATTGACAGTCAGACCGGCACTTTCGGACTGCCGGAAATGGGCACCAACTTTGTGCGCGGCATGCTGGTGGAGTCTCAGCCCAAACATTTTTCCGACCTTTTGCAGATATCGGGACTATCCCATGGTACCGATGTTTGGCTCGGCAACGCACAAGAGCTGATCAAGAACAAGACCTGTACCATCAGTGAGGTAATCGGTACCCGTGACAGCATCATGACCTATCTGATCTATAAGGGACTGGATCCCAACATGGCGTTCAAAATCATGGAAATTACCCGAAAAGGAAAGGCGCCGAAGCTACTGACCGATGAGCATAAAGAGGCGATGCGCGCCTGCGGCGTGCCGGAATGGTATATCGAAAGCTGTCTGAAAATCAAGTATATGTTCCCGAAAGCCCATGCGGCGGCTTATGTTATTGCCGCAATCCGTTTGGGATGGTATAAGGTTTATCAGCCGCTTGCGTTTTATGCGGCATATTTTACGGTGCGGGGCGGCGATTTTGATGCGGATAGCGCGGTGAAAGGGAAAGCTGCGGTCAGAATGCGTTTGGACGAGCTCAAAGCAATCGAGAAGCGTTCGGTCAAGGAAGAAGATATGTACGGCACCCTGTTAATTATTAATGAAATGATTCAGCGCGGGCTGGAATTTTTGCCGGTTGACTTGTATCGGTCGGATGCGGTAAAATATAAAATAGAGGACGGCAAGATCAGACTGCCTTTTACTTCACTCAAAGGGTTGGGAGAAGCGGCGGCAAGGAGCTTGCAGGAAGCGGTAGCGCAGGGCAGTTATATTTCGGTGGACGAAGTGCAGTCTCGCTCCGGAGTATCGAAATCGGTGATTGAAACATTGGAGGCGGCGGGGACTTTTGAGAATCTGCCGAAATCCAGCCAAATGTCATTGTTTGGATAACATCGCTGAGAAAATCCGACAAAGAAACGAAAGCCGTAAGGACGTGAATTAAAATGTATATGCAATGGAGTAATATGGGACAGTATAACTGGCCGAAGGAGAATGAAAAGCAGCAGCTGAAAAGGATAGCGAATCGATGCGGGGTACTGCTGATTGCTCTTCTGGGATTTATGTATTTGATATCATTTGCATTCGGCTTTTTGAACGCATCTAACTTTCTTCCGGAGTCGATTCGGCAGTTACAGGAGGATGCCACCCTTTGGGAGGCAATACAAAGCCTGACTTTGAACTTGTTGTTTTACGTTGTCGCGGTGCCGCTGCTGCTGTGGTATGCCAATCGTCAATCGAATACGCAAGTCAGCGAATATCTGCGTTTTCCGGACATATCGGGTAAGGAGTTTTGGAAATGGGTGCTGATGGGAATCGGTGTGGTTTATGCCGCTTCGGTAACCGGGAATATTTTCTATTCCGCCGTTAATTATCTGCTGAATTTGGTGGGCTTTCCGATGCAATCTCCCGATGTCAGTGTGGCGCCGGATATTGTCAGTATCATGGTGTTTACATTGGGCGTCACGATTTTGGCACCGTTTTTTGAAGAATTGCTGGTTCGATGCGGGCTGGTAGGTACCTTGCGCAGCTACGGATTCCGTTTTGCGGCGATTGCAACCGGCGTTTTGTTCGGATTTATGCACACTAGTTTTGAGCAGGTGTTCTTTGCGGCGATGATGGGGATTTATGCCGGCTTTGTTGCGGCAAAGTTTCGGTCTGTTTGGCCGACCATCGTACTGCATATGATCATTAACGGCATCTCTAACGGACAGGCGATTTTACTCAGCTTTTTGGAAATTGATCTGGACGCGGTATCGAAAGAGTTGGCGGCGGGAGATTTTTCCACGATCCGGTCGTTTTCTCCGGAGGAACTGTTGACACAGTTCGGCTTGCTGACGGGAATCATGCTGTTATCGGGCTTGCTGATGGTGTTGGGTATCGTCGGATTGGTGAAATTGGTAAAAGAAACGTCACAGCATCCTGCGGCGTTTCGAGATCAGCCGACCGACAGCCTGCTTACGCTAAAAGAGAAATGCATCACCTTTTTCACGGCGCCGGGCGTTGTGGTTTTTCTGGTAATGAGTGTGGGTCTGTCGCTGTTGAACGCGTATTCCTATTTGTTATATTAGAAAAAACTGTAATCATCTGGTCAATTGGATTTTCGGGAGTATAGTGTGAAAAATATTATTTTTCACACTCCATTTGTTCCGGTATTGCACAAAGCGCAATACCGGAACAAATTCAAAAAGGAATGATGATTAATATGAAAGTAACCGATATTATTTTTACGCTTTTTACTTTTTTTCTATCAGCGGGGGCATTTGCGGTTAGTGTTATGCAGTTTCACGAGAAAGGCTTTTTGTGGAATAATGCCTATATTTTCGCATCAAAAGAAGAACGCAGAAAAATGGATAAAAAGCCGTATTATCGTCAATCAGGATTCGTGTTTATGCTGATCGGTATTATCTTTTTGACAGTATCTCTTCAATTTATTTTAGATATTACATGGATGTTTGGAGTGACATTGGTAATTGAGATTATTACCGTTATTTATGCAATTGCTTCTACTGTGAGCATGGAACGCAAAAAAAGATAACATGAAAATCCGAAAAAGTCGTTACATTTTGTGACGGCTTTGTTTTTTATGGCTCTATAATAAAAGTTGGGGAAACCAAATAGAGCCTGCAATAAAAAAGTAGAG
>CAUHFD010000265.1 GCA_959605275.1 uncultured Eubacteriales bacterium
CCCTTGGCAACCAGCTCGGCAGGATTGGACACTTTAAATACTGTCGCAACTTTGTTCAGCAAGCCATTGATATCATTTACCAGCTCCAAAACGCCGCCGCCTGTGACCGCTTCGATTCTTCGGATGCCGGATGCAACCGAATTTTCGCTGATGATTTTAAACAAACCGATTTTAGCGGTGTTATCTACATGAGTACCGCCGCAGAGCTCGATAGAATAGCCATTGACATCGACCACTCGGACGACATTACCGTATTTTTCTCCGAACAGAGCCATTGCTCCCATTGCCTTTGCGTCTTCAATGCTCTTTTCGGTTATCGTTACAGGAACAGCTGCCAAAATCTGTTGGTTGACAGCATTTTCCACCTGTTGCAATTCTTCTTTTGTCATCGCGTTAAAGTGAGAAAAATCAAAACGCAGACGATAAGGGTCAACCTGCTGACCAGCCTGATGTACATGATCGCCGAGTGTATCGCGCAGTGCTTTCTGGAGCAAATGCGCACAGGTATGGTTGCGCATCGTTGCCTCTCGAAGCTCTTTGTTTACCGTTGCCGTAATCATCTGACCTTGAGAGATACTGCCGCTGACAATTTTTCCGAAATGAATGAATTGACCGCTGTTGGTTTTTTTGCAATCATATATTTCAATTTTGCAGAACTTATTCTGCATGATACCCTTGTCCCCGAGTTGTCCGCCGCTTTCAGCGTAGAAAGGCGTTTTGCTCAGAGAAACCGCGATTTCATCGCCTTCATCCGCCTGTTCTACCCGCTCGCCACTTACACCCAGTGCGATCACTTCGCCCTCGGCTTCCAAAGTATCATATCCGACAAAGACAGAATCCGCATCGGTCAACATGTATTCGTTGTCATCCGACCAGCCAATCTTGGAACGAGCAGCCCGTGCACGTTCTTTCTGCTGTTCCATCAATTGAATAAAACCGGATTCGTCCAATTCGATATTTTTTTCAGAAAGGATTTCTTTGGTCAGGTCAATCGGGAATCCAAAAGTATCGTACAACTTAAACACCTGTTCACCCGGCAGGCAATTATCGCTGAATTCGTGGCTTTCGAATCGGTCGATCAACTGATTGAGCAATTCCATGCCTTTTCCGATTGTGCTGTTGAAATTTTCCTCTTCGGTTTTGATTACTTTTTTAATAAAGGTTTTCTTTTGCAGCAGTTCGGGATAAGCAATTTCATTTTCCTTTACGACAGTGTCTACCACTTGATAGAGGAAGGGCTCGTTGATTCCCAGCAGACGTCCGTGTCTTGCCGCACGGCGCAGCAACCTTCGGAGAACATATCCGCGTCCTTCATTAGACGGAGTAACGCCATCGGCAATCATAAAGGTAGTGCTTCGGATATGGTCTGTAATTACGCGGAGAGAAACGTCGGTTTTTTCATCTTCTTTATAGGTGACACCTGCGATTTGGCTGATGTGTTTCATAATGTTTTGTACGGTATCAACCTCAAAGAGATTGTCTACTTGCTGCATAATGCAGGCAAGACGCTCCAAGCCCATACCGGTATCAATGTTTGGATGTTCCATCGGGGCATAGTTGCCGTTTCCGTCCGAGTTAAACTGAGAAAACACAAGATTCCAGAATTCTACAAAACGGTCGCAATCACAGCCGACTGCGCAGTCCGGCTTGCCACAGCCGAATTCTTCGCCGCGGTCAAAGTAGATTTCGGAGCAGGGACCGCATGGTCCCGAGCCGATTTCCCAGAAATTATCTTCTTTTCCCAAACGAACGATACGATCGGCGGGAATGCCGATTTCTTTTGTCCAGATATCGAAGGTTTCATCATCGTTTTCATAAATAGAAATCCACAGACGGTCGACCGGAAGTTCCAGTTCCTTGGTGATAAATTCCCATGCCCATGCGGTCGCTTCGTGTTTAAAGTAATCTCCGAATGAGAAATTGCCGAGCATCTCGAAATAGGTGCCGTGCCGGGAAGTTTTTCCTACCCGCTCAATATCCGGGGTACGGATACATTTCTGACAGGTAGTTACTCGCTTGCGGGGCGGGGTTTCCTGACCTAAAAAGAATTTTTTCATTGGCGCCATGCCGGAGTTGATCAACAACAGGCTTTTGTCGCCTTGGGGAATTAACGGATAACTATTCAGCCGAAGATGTCCTTTGCTCTCATAAAAACTGAGAAATTTTTCTCTCAATTCGTTTAAACCGGTCCACTTCATAAATATTTTTCATCCTCTCAAGCAATTCATTTTTTTCATAAAAAAAGTCTTCTCCCTATGAAATCAAGGGACGAAGACATTGTTTCCGTGGTACCACCCAAATTGTATTGTATTTTGATACAATACCGCTCCTTTTCCTTAACGCGGAAAGACGGCAGGTTTTGCCTGCGGCTCCAAGATGGCTTCCGTATCAGTTGATTCAGCACCTTACAGCCAAGGGTGCATTCTCTGATGAATTTCACAACACGGTTGGTCTTTTCACAGCCTGTACATATAATATTATTATACAAAGGAATTTACAAATTGTCAACACTTGGTTGATGATAAAAACACAAATAAAAAACAGAGTTGATTTGAACTCAGCCTGGCGGCTGAAAATTCAGAGGTACTGTTTTATTTTGCTTATGCACACTCCGGTGCAGCGCAATAAAAAACAGAATTGATTTGAACTCAGCCTGACGGCTGGAAATTCAGAGGTACTGTTTTATTTTGCTTATGCACACTCCGGTGCAGCGCAATAAAAAACAGAATTGATTTGAACTCAGCCTGACGGCTGGAAATTTAGAAGAACTGTTTTATTTTGCTTATGCACACTCCGGTGCAGCGCAATAAAAAACAGAGTTGATTTGAACTCAGCCTGACGGCTGGAAATTC
>CAUHFD010000266.1 GCA_959605275.1 uncultured Eubacteriales bacterium
AAAATTAAAATAGGAACAATATGATTGATCTTAGGTTTGAAGGCAGTGCTTTTGTCTTTCAAACCTTGGTTTGTGTTAACTGACAAAGAACGCAAACCGGGAAAGGAGAAACTTAACAATGGGCAGATTATTCGGAACAGACGGTGCACGTGGCATCGCAAATACAGAACTTACCTGCGAGCTGGCAATGCAGATCGGACGCGCAGCCGCTTTGGTGCTTACCAAACATCAAAGCCGCAAGCCGAAAATTTTAATCGGCAGAGATACCCGAATTTCCTCTTCTATGCTGGAAGCCGCTTTGGTCGCCGGACTTTGCTCGGTCGGCGCTGACGCGGAGCTGATCGGTGTCATTCCCACCCCCGGTGTAGCATATCTGGTATCGAGATATGAAGCGGATGCCGGAATTATGATTTCCGCTTCTCACAACCCGGTGGAATTTAACGGGATCAAGTTATTCAGCTCAACCGGATACAAATTAAACGATGATATCGAACAGGAAATAGAGGCATTGATCCTGGACAATCCGCAGGACATCCCGCTCAAAGAAGGAACCGAGCTGGGACGGGTATACAGACGCCGTTCTGCCCCTTTTGATTACATTAACCATATCTGCGCTTCTATCGACGGCGATTTAAAAGGAATCAAAGTAGCAGTTGACTGCGCCAACGGCAGCGCCAGCACTACCGCTGACAAGCTGTTTGAGAATCTCGGCGCGGAGGCAATTGTTTTTCACGCAGAACCCGACGGCACAAACATCAATAAGGACTGTGGCTCTACCCATATTGAATCGCTGACCAAATTCGTAAAAATCCACGAATGTCAGCTCGGCGTTGCGTTTGACGGAGATGCCGACCGCTGTCTGGCGGTGGATGAAAACGGCAATGTGGTAGACGGTGACCAGATGATTGCCATTTTTGCCGACTACATGAAAAAGGAAGGCACCCTTGCCAAAGATACCGCTGTTGTAACGGTCATGTCCAATCTCGGTTTTTTCCGTTTTGCAGAAAACAACGATATTCATGCCGTTGCCACCAAAGTCGGAGATCGGTATGTTCTGGAAGAAATGCTCAAAGAAGGATACAATATCGGCGGCGAACAATCCGGTCATATTATTTTTTCAGACTACGCCACGACCGGAGACGGTCAGCTCTCGGCAGTCAAACTGCTGAGTATTATCAAAGCGACCGGCAAACCGTTGTCTGAGCTTGCCGATGTAATGGAACAGTATCCGCAGGTGATGGTCAATGTGAATGTTTCCAATGATAAAAAAGAGCTTTTAAACACCGATATCGATATCCAGAAAGCAATCCAGACAGCCGGCAATACGCTTGGAAAAGACGGACGGATTTTAGTTCGTGCTTCCGGTACCGAGCCTTTGATCCGCGTGATGGCAGAAGGTAAAGATCATCGCTTGATTCAACAATTTGCAGACAACATAGCCGCAACGATTCAAGATAAACTAGGTTGAACAGTACGGGAGAAACATAAATGAGAATTGCTGACGGTTGGAAAGATTACCGTATTTTAGACACTTCCTCAGGAGAAAAACTCGAAATGTGGGGAGACGTGTGCTTAGCGCGTCCCGATCCTCAAATTATCTGGAATACGCCTAAAGGGAAGATTTGGAAAAAAGCAGATGCGCATTATCAACGTTCGAATACCGGCGGCGGTCAATGGGAATTCTATCATAAATTGCCGGAGCACTGGGCAATATCCTATAAAGAGCTGCGCTTTCAAATCAAGCCGACGGGATTTAAGCATACCGGTCTGTTTCCGGAACAGGCAGTAAACTGGGATTTGTTTGACCGCCTGATCCGCCAAGCCGGACGGGAAATACGGGTTTTAAATTTATTCGCCTATACCGGCGGGGCAACGCTTGCTTGTGCCGCTGCCGGCGCTTCGGTCTGTCATGTGGATGCTTCCAAAGGCATGGTCGCCTGGGCAAGAGAGAACGCTTCGCTTTCTCATCTTACCGAAAAGCCGATCAGATGGATCGTAGATGATTGTGAGAAATTCGTCAGCCGTGAAATCAAACGCGGAAAGACTTATGACGCAATTATTATGGATCCCCCTTCTTATGGCAGAGGACCATCAGGCGAAGTTTGGCAGTTGGAGGAAAGAATATATGATCTGGTACAATTGTGTACCGGCGTTTTAAGCGATGATCCGTTATTTTTTGCGTTGAACTCGTATACAACCGGATTATCGCCGTCGGTAATGTCCTATCTGCTGGGAGTAACAGTGGGCAAAAAGTTCGGCGGCAGGGTTTCAGCAGATGAAATCGGATTGCCGGTAGCGCAATCGGGTTATAACCTGCCATGCGGGTCTACTGCAATTTGGCAGAAATAACCGTTCTGTATCCGATTCGTATAATTTTTTCAAAAAGAATGGTGATTAAACTGAACGAACTTTTAAAAACCGAACAGTTGGATTTTATTTATAATCAAGGCGAAGAAGACAGCAAACAAGTCCTATTCGATGTCAATTTAACCATAAACGCCGGCGAATTTGTAGCTGTACTGGGGCACAACGGCTCCGGAAAGTCTACTCTCGCCAAGCACTTTAATGCGATTTTGCTTCCATCCGGAGGCACCGTTTATATAAATGGCATTGATACCCGCCTGGAGGACAAGCTTTTTGAAATCCGGCAGGATGTCGGCATGGTTTTTCAAAACCCGGATAATCAGCTTGTCGCAACCATTGTGGAGGAAGACGTAGCTTTTGCTCTGGAAAATCTCGGTGTAGAGCCGTCCGAGATTCGTCGACGGGTAGATGAAGCCTTAAAAACCGTCGGAATGTATGAATACAGGGAACACGCGCCCCATCAGCGTTCGGGCGGACAAA
>CAUHFD010000267.1 GCA_959605275.1 uncultured Eubacteriales bacterium
AACCCGGTGATGCTAACAACGCTTACAAAGATGCTTTGGAAGCTTTAGAGCAAAAAGGTGCAAAAGCGATCTTCATGTCCAATGAAGGTGTAGTAAAACAGGTTTATGATGCAATCGGCGCTGCCGGTACGAAATATGATGCGATCAAATTCTGCGGATTCGATGCAGGAACCAAACAGATTGAGTGGATGAAGAAAACCACCGGCGCAAAATTAATTGGTGCTGTGGCACAGGATTCTTATCAGATCGGTTATAATGCAGTAATGCAGGCAATCGCAGCGGTAGAAGGTACTGCTGTTGAAAAAGAGGTTGCTATTTCCGGTGCATGGTGGGATGCTTCCAACGTGGATCAGATGATCGCAGATAACCTGGTTTACGAGGGATAAGAAAATCCGCAACAGCGTTATTCATAAGATAACGCATCAATAAAACAGACAGACTTCTTTCCATATTTTGATATACCCTCTCCAGATTTATCTGGAGAGGGTACCCCCTTTTTTAGGGGAGTTTTAATAGATTATTTTTACTTATCCCTTGCGTTCTTCTTGATTTTCAAGTATACTGTTTACTGGAGAATAAATAATCATTTTGCTGAAATGGTTCTGATATATTCCTATCAACGCAAGAAAGGTTGGTTGTCAATATGGCTGATTTAACGGTGGATGTTGCCGGCGTTACGTTTAAAAATCCGATTATTCCCGCATCGGGAGCCTTTGGATTTGGGCGGGAGTATGAAGAGTTTTATCCGCTTTCCAAATTGGGCGGCATTGCCGTGAAAGGAATGACGTTGCTGGAGAAAGCCGGCAATCCGCCGCCGCGTATTGCGGAAACGCCGTCCGGAATACTGAATTCGGTTGGTTTGCAAAATCCCGGAATCGATTATTTCATCGAGCATGAGCTGCCGAATTTGCAGCACAAAGATACACGTATTATTGCTAATGTCGCTGGCTCTACTGCGGAGGATTGCGTGATCATTGCGCAGAAGTTGGAGCATACCGCGGTGGACATGATTGAACTCAATATATCTTGTCCTAATGTAAAACAAGGAGGCGCGGCGTTTGGAATTTCCTGCTCCAGCGCCGCGGATATTACCGCAAAAGTCCGTAAAGCGACCACGAAGCCTTTAATGGTCAAGCTCTCTCCCAATGTTACCAGCATTTCGGAGATCGCGAAAGCTGTGGAAGCGGAGGGGGCAGATGCCGTATCGCTGATCAATACGCTGCTCGGCATGAAAATTGATATCAATACCCGCCGCCCTGTGCTGAAAAATAATGTCGGCGGACTTTCCGGACCGGCAGTGTTTCCGGTGGCGCTGCGGATGGTGTGGCAGGTAGCCAATGCGGTGTCGATTCCGGTTGTCGGCATGGGTGGAATCGAGAAATGGCAGGATGCAGTTGAAATGTTGCTGGCAGGCGCTTCGGCGTTGCAGATGGGCGCTGCTATTTTTGCGGACCCTTATGCTCCTTTAAAGGTGATAGACGGATTAAATGAGTATTTGGATTCCCAACATATTGACAAGGTAACCGAGCTTGTGGGAAAGGTAGAACCTTGGTAAGCGGACAGAAAGGAAGTTTAAGGCAATGAAAATCATGGCAGTGGATTTCGGCGATGCTCGTACCGGGCTTGCCGTTTGTGATAAAACAGAGTTTTTGGCATCTCCGGTCGGCGTGATTCATGAAAAAGACTTTGATGCTACCGTTCAAAAAGTGGCTTATGCAGTGCAGGAATATGCGGTGCAGGAGGTTGTTGTCGGATATCCCAAAAATATGAATGGAACAATAGGAGAGCGGGCAGAAAAATGTCAAACGTTTGCAGATAAGCTTGCAAATCTGGTCGATGTTCCGGTTAAAATGTGGGATGAACGTTCCACAACGGTTTCCGCACATAATTATCTAAACCAGACCAACACACGCGGTAAAAAGCGAAAAGAGGTTGTCGACGCAGTAGCTGCAACAATCATTTTAGAAAGCTATTTGAATTATAGGAAGAATAATAAAGATGAATAAAACGGTGTTGATTACCGGCGCTTCCCGCGGAATCGGGTACAGTACGTCACAGTTGTTTGCTTTAAACGGCTGGAATACGGCGGTCAATTATCTGCATACTCCTGAATCGGTGAGAATTCTTGCGAAGCAATATGGAAATGTGTTACCGGTGAAAGCAGATGTTTCTAAGCGCCATGAAGTTGAGGCAATGACAGAGCAAGTTTGTCGGGAATTCGGCAAAATTGACGTGTTGGTGAACAATGCGGGAATAGCCCAGCAAAAGTTGTTTACCGATATTACAGACGATGATTGGAACCAAATGTTTAACATCAACGTAAAAGGCGCTTTTCATTGCTGTCAGGCGGTATTGCCGGGAATGATTTCTCGAAAATCGGGAAAAATCATTAATATTTCTTCGGTGTGGGGAGAAAAAGGCGCTTCCTGCGAAGTACATTATTCTGCCTCCAAAGCGGCATTGATCGGTTTAACAAAAGCGTTGGCAAAGGAAGAAGGTCTGTCGGGAATTACTGTCAATTGTATTGCACCCGGTGTGATTGATACAGATATGAACGGGCACCTAAATGTTGAAACGCTCTCTGTATTGCAAGAAGAAACGCCGCTCGGACGAATCGGAACACCCCAGGATGTTGCTCAGATGATCTATTTTTTGGCATCGGATGCTGCAAATTTCATTACCGGTCAGGTAATCGGGGTTAACGGCGGTTTCGGAGAGTGACAGAACGGAAGCTTTGGAATAAAAGTTTTTGAGGCTCAATGTCAATAGTTGGGGTAAAGAAATAAGGCTCAATGTCAATAGTTGGGGTAAAGAAATAAAAGAGAAACGATGAGATGAG
>CAUHFD010000268.1 GCA_959605275.1 uncultured Eubacteriales bacterium
GGGCGCAGGTCAGTGAAAAGCACTGCGGCTTTGTCATCAATAAAAATAACGCTACCTGCCGTGATGTTTTAAACTTGATAAAGCAAATACAAGAAAAGGTATTCTCACAAACCGGTTATCATTTGGATTGTGAAATAAAAACATTGTGATAAAAACAGAGAATTTTGTGTGGGAGAAAAGTGAGGTCTGACTATGGATTTTGTAATTGTAACGGGGATGTCGGGAGCCGGTAAATCCCGTGCGGTAGATGCACTGGAAGATATCGGTTTCTATTGTATCGATAATATGCCGCCTAAATTAATATCAAAATTCGCTGAAATATGCCTGCAGTCAGATGGTAAGATTTCACGGGTGGCAATTGTAACCGATGTTCGCGGCGGTGAACTCTTTCAAGGGCTATTTGATGAACTCGATCACTTAAAGGATCAGGAGTTTAGCTACAAGTTAATGTTTTTGGACGCTTCCGATGTGGTGCTGATGCGCCGTTACAAAGAGACAAGGCGGAGGCATCCGTTGTTAGATGTGGTGCACGGATCCATTGAAAACGCATTAAAAAGCGAACGGCTTCTGTTAAAGCCGGCTAGGGAACGGGCAGACTATATCATTGATACTACGCATTTGTCTGCTGCACAGTTAAAGGAACGCATTTCAAATATCTTTTTGGATAACATCATGACAGGAATGCTGATTAACTGTACCTCATTTGGCTTTAAATACGGTCCTGCTACTGAGGCAGATCTGGTATTTGACGTTCGGTGTTTACCGAACCCATTCTATGTGGATGAACTGAAGAAACAGACTGGATTGGATCAGCCGGTAAGGGACTATGTGATGAAATGGCCGCAATCCATTGAATTGCTGAATAAAATCGTTGACTTAGTGGATTTTTTGATTCCGTATTATCTGGACGAGGGAAAAAGTCAATTAGTTATCGCTTTTGGATGTACCGGTGGAAAACACCGCTCGGTGACCTTTGCGGAATATCTATATAAGCATTTGAGTGATAAAGGTCACAAAGTGACGGTAAATCACCGAGATATCTTAAAAAACTAAGCATATAAAAGGGGAGCTGTTGATGACATTTTCGGAGAAAGTCAAAAATGAGCTTTGTCGGCTGGATGAAAATAAGACTTGCTGTCAGAGGGCAGAAGCTTATGGTATGGCACTTTTCGGAAAGTCTTTTCGTAGGGACTCTGTTTCGCTGCACACAATTAATAGGGAAGTAGCAGAACGATATGCGGACAGAATGGTTTGTCTGACCGGCAGCATTGTCACCATCACTGAGGTAGAGCGCAGCTCATCAAACGACAAAATTTTATACATAGTGGAAATAGAAGAGGAAAACGACAGGCAAACCGTTTTAGAATATTTTTCTCATACGGAAGACTGTACCGATTTAGAGATTCACTTCGATCTTTTACAGAATGATTGTTGTCGGCGTGCTTTTTTACGTGGGTGTTTTCTGGCTTGTTCCAGTATTACTGATCCTGAAAAAGAATATCATCTGGAATTTGTCGTGACGGCTGATCGGTTATCAGGCGATTTGTTAACGTTAATGAATGACATGGGAATTCATGCCAAAGCAACCAAACGCAAAGGTAGCAATATTATCTATTTAAAAGAAAGCGAAAATATTGAAGATTTATTAACTTTAATGGGGGCAATGAAAAGTACCTTAGAATTAATGAATGTGAAAATTTATAAAGATGTTCGCAATAAAGTAAATCGTGTGACAAACTGTGAAACTGCCAATATCGGGAAAACGGTAATCGCATCCTCCAATCAAATTAAAGATATTGAGTGGATTGCGCAACACAAAGGGCTGGATTATTTACCGGATGAGCTGCGCCAAATTGCAGAACTGCGTCTTGATAATCCAGAATTATCACTATCTGAACTTTGTGAGATTTCCAATACCGGTCTAACCAAATCCGGCATGAACCATCGATTGAAAAAAATCACTGAAATTGCAGATAATTTACGAAAGATATCTGTAAAGTAGATATACTTTACAGATTAAAAATCGCGCATATTCGCGGCTTTTAAAAAAAGATGATGTTGAAAAGCCACATGGGAGGGGAGGCACAGATGGAAAAATTTGTTCATCTTCATTTGCATACCGAATTCAGTTTATTAGATGGCGCGTGCCGTATCAAAAACATTGCCAAACAGGTGAAAAGTTTAGGACAAACCGCTGTTGCCATCACTGACCACGGGTGCATGTATGGTGCAGTGGATTTTTATAATGCCTGCAAAGAAGAAGGAATAAAGCCAATTATCGGCTGTGAGGTCTATGTTGCTCCGCGCACGCGTTTTGATAAAACACATGAACTGGATCATACGCCTTATCATCTTGTTTTGCTTTGCGAGAATCACATCGGCTATCAAAATTTGATCAAACTGGTTTCCATTGGGTATATTGACGGTTTTTATAAAAAGCCGCGTATTGATTTCGATACCCTTTCTGCACATAGTGAAGGGTTAATTTGCCTGTCTGCCTGTCTGGGCGGTGAAATTCCACAGCAGCTTTTGCACGGTGATTACGAAGGAGCTCTTCACACTGCATTAAAGTACAAGCAGTTGTTCGGGAAAGACCGTTTTTATATCGAAGTGCAAAATCACGGGATGAAAGAGCAATTACAGATTTTACCATTATTGATTCGACTGGCAAAGGAAGCCGATTTATCATTAGTGGCAACCAATGACTGCCACTATGAAAAAAAAGAGGACGCCAAAATGCAAAATGTTTTGGTGTGCATTCAGACCAACCGCATCGTCGGTGAGGAAAATAAAATGGCTTTTCC
>CAUHFD010000269.1 GCA_959605275.1 uncultured Eubacteriales bacterium
TCGGTGGTAGAGCAGGGAAGTCCCAGCATTTCCGCAATTTCAGCATAGCGAACATCGGCAATAAATTTCTGATATTTCGGCCAGGTGGCAAATTTTTTCGGTTTCTGCGCATTGTATTCAATAACATATGGCAGTAAAATCGCATTGGCACGCCCATGCGGAATATGATAAGCGCTGCCCAGCTTGTGAGCAAGAGAATGGTTGATGCCGAGAAATGCGTTGGTGAACGCCATGCCTGCGATACAGGATGCGTTGTGCATTTTTTCACGCGCTTCACGGTCATTGCCGTTATCATAGGCACGTTTGAGATATTTAAATACCAAACGGATTGCATGGAGCGCAAGACCGTCAGTGTAATCGGAAGCAAGCACCGATACATATGCTTCAATTGCATGAGTCAATACGTCAAGTCCGGTGTCTGCGGTAACCGATTTCGGCACGCTGAGTACAAACTGCGGATCAACGATGGCTACATCGGGAGTTAACTCGTAATCGGCAAGCGGGTATTTGATGTTTTTCTTTTTGTCGGTAATGACTGCGAAGGAGGTCACCTCGGAGCCGGTACCTGAAGTCGTCGGGATAGATACCATCTGTGCTTTGGTGCCCAATTTCGGGAAATGATAAGCACGCTTGCGGATGTCGAAGAACTTCTGGCGAAGTCCTTCAAAGGATGCTTCGGGGTGCTCATAGAACAGCCACATTCCTTTAGCGGCGTCCATTGCGGAGCCTCCGCCTAATGCGATGATGACATCCGGTTTAAAGTTACGCATCATTTCTACGCCGCGCATAATGGTTTCTACTGACGGGTCAGGTTCTACATCAGCAAAGATTTCAGCATGGCAGTATTCGGTGCGCTTTCTTAAATAATGCAGGATTTTATCCACATTTCCGAGTTTTACCATCATTTCGTCGGTTACGATAAAGGCGCGGCTAATGTTTGGCATTTTCTCCAGATATTGGATCGCATTATATTCAAAATAAATTTTCGGCGGCACCTTAAACCACTGCATATTGATTCTCCTTTTGGCAATCCGTTTTACGTTGACCAGATTCATTGCGGATACATTTGAGGTAGTGGAGTTTTTGCCGAAAGAGCCGCATCCCAGCGTTAGAGAAGGGGTATTTTCGTTATAGATATCGCCGATACCGCCCTGGGAAGAAGGAGAATTGACAATGATACGACCGACTTCCATGGCTTCTCCGTATGCGGCAATAATCTCGTCGTTAGTGGAGTGAATGGCTGCAGAGTGACCCAATCCGCCGTTGTGCAGCATTTCTTTGGCGCGTGTAAAACCTTCTTTTTCATCTTTCACGATATAGTAAGCCAGGATAGGAGAGAGTTTTTCTTTGGAAAGCGGATAATTTTCTCCGACGCCCTTTAACTTGGCGATTAATATTTTAGTGTCGGCAGGTACAGATAATCCTGCCTGTTCCGCAATCCAATTTGCTGTTTTTCCGACCAGGTCGGGATTGACAGAGGTTTTTCCCTCGGGGAACGCATATGCTGTCAGTTTCCTTATTTCGTCTTCGTTTAAGAAATAGCAGTTGTTGGCTTTCATGTATTTTTCAAATGCAGATTGCAGTTCTTTTTCCACAATAACGGCTTGCTCGGAGGCACAGATCATGCCGTTGTCAAAGGTCTTGGACAGCATGATATCATTGCAGGCTTGCTCAATGTCAGCGGATTTTTCGATAAAGCAGGGAACGTTGCCGGGACCTACTCCTAATGCAGGTTTTCCGGTAGAGTAAGCGGCACGAACCATTCCGGCACCGCCGGTTGCTAAAATCAACGCAACATCGGGATGATTCATCAGCGCGTTGGTTGCTTCCAAAGAGGGATACTCAATCCATTGTACACAGTGTTCCGGAGCACCGGCTGCAATCGCTGCATCCCGTACAATTTTTGCGGCTTCCACAGAGCATTTTTGCGCGGAAGGATGAAATCCGAAAATAATGGGATTTCTTGCCTTGGCTGCAATCATCGCCTTAAACATGGTGGTAGAGGTTGGATTGGTAACCGGTGTAACGCCGGCAACAATGCCAACCGGCTCAGCAATCTGAATAATACCCGAAAGTTCGTCATCATCGATGATTCCAACTGTTTTCTGATTCTTGATATCATGCCAGATGTATTCGGTAGCGAATAAGTTTTTTATGATCTTATCTTCATATACTCCTCTGCCGGTTTCTTCTACTGCTAATTTGGCAAGACGGGTGTGGTTATCCAATCCTGCCAGAGCCATTGCGTGAGCAATGCTGTCGACCTGTTCCTGATCGAGTTTCATATAGGCTTCCAGTGCTTTTTTTGCGTTGTCTGCCAACGTATTAATCATTTTATTGACCTCTACCTGTTTTGTTGCCATCATCAAATCCCCCATTACATTTTATATTTCATACTAATCTCAAACAAGAACATCCGCATGGAAACGACTCGTTTCATCTGTGAATTTTTTCATCTGAGACGAATATCGGACAGCAGTTACAAGGAAGGTGCTGTTGCCCTGAAAATCAAGATTGTTAATTTTCTAACAATAGTATATGTTATTTTTTTAACAATGTCAATAGATATCGTTAAAAAAATAACAATTATCAGTATAAAAAATCTGGCTCTTTAAACAAGTAATTTTATACAGTTTCCATAATTGAATGAGAAATGGATAAAAAATAGAGAAATAAAGCGAATTTATAAGTATTTAAAAGAATAAGAGAGATAATTTTGAATATAAATATGATTTGCATGGATAATTACGTAAAAATTCGGGAAAATTCGGGTTGTTTTTGCA
>CAUHFD010000270.1 GCA_959605275.1 uncultured Eubacteriales bacterium
CAAAATCACCGGTATAGGTGTTTTTCAGCGCCAGCGGCGTCCCCTCAGCGGCTATTTTCCCACTGTCGAGAATCACCACATAATCGGCGTCCGCGGCCTCCTCCATATAGTGGGTGGTCAGGAACACCGTCATGTTCTCCTTGTTTCGCTGCTCGGTCACCACATCCCACAAAAGCTTTCTGGTCTGTGGATCGAGACCTGTTGTCGGCTCGTCGAGAATCAGAATCTTCGGTCTATGTAAGAGTGCACGGGCGATGTCAATGCGCCGCCGTTGTCCACCGGAAAGCTTGCCAACGGTGCGTTTCAGTAAATCTTCAAAATCCAGCAGCTTTGCGAGTTCATTCAGCCTTATTTTAAATGCTTTCCCTGTAATGCCGTAAAGGGCTGCCCGGCTTTGCAAATTGTCGTGGACAGAAAGCGCCTTGTCCAGCACAGAATTCTGGAATACTACGCCCAATTCCTGCTTGATTTCATTCATATTTCCGTCGATGCTTTTCCCGTCAATGGTCACCTCTCCTGCATCCTTAGCCAACTGCCCGCACATAATAGAGATAGCTGTACTTTTACCGGCTCCGTTTACTCCGAGAAATGCAAACAACTCGCCGCGCTTGACACAGAAGCTCAGATCCTGCACAGCTTTTATATCGCCGAATGACTTGCTCAAATGCTTGATTTCAATGATATGTTCCATATCCACATTCACCTTTCATTTCGTTATCTCCTTTTCCTGTACCATTCCAGAATACCGCTTAAATTTTCGATACTTACCCGATTCCCGCCGTGCAGCATCATAGAAAGCATCTCATCCTCCTCAGATGTCCGATTTTGTTTTTCTGCAAGCGCCTTTCCGGCAGTTTTCGCCATAATGTTCATCATAAAACGGTAAACGCCCCGAAGCTTTTGTCGGTCAAATCCTCCTTGCAGCGTGAATAGCGGTGTGTCTGAAGAAATACAGTTGCTCTTTCGAACCTCGTCAAGCTGTGTTCCGGTACGTCCCATACCGACACCGCAGACAGCACAGATAGAATACCGTTTTGCCGCAGCTTTATATCCTTTGATGCCGCCTGCCATCAGCCACCCCATATAAACCACTTCACTTCCGGCAGACACACGATCCCTTGCCTCTGACAGCGGATATACAGGAAGATTAATTTGCTCTCCCAGCAGTTTGGCATAGGCAGCAGTACTGCCGGTATTTGAGGTATAAATAATTGCCCTAATCATGTTTCCTCTCCTCTCAAAAATTGAAATTGTTACATTGTGACAGTTTTATCATTTCTATAAGCTTTTCTCTTGTCTCCTGCCTCGTTCCTGTTTTAAGTGGGCATTGATTTCATCCGCCGTATTTTTATCATTCAGAAAGGTGACAGCCCGGACAATTAAATCCACAGTAAGAATGGCGAAGAAAAACAAAACGAATCCCAAAACCCCTTTGTACATTCCAAAGAAATAACCGGCTGCCAGAAGAACACACTCGACCAGTACAGTATGAATGATTGTCCGAATCCGCCATTGTCTCCGGCTTAGTTCTCTCCTGGAATAGTACACCATCACAGGAAGATCCGCGCATATGGAAAACAAAGCCGCCTTCCACAGATAGCTGACCGGCAGTTCCGTTACTTTCGGCATATTGAGACCGCAAAATAAGATCGTTGCCATCATCGTACAAGTATAACAGATAAAAAAGTGCATCAGCAGCGTACGAAGCAATTCTTTACGATTCATTTTCCTATCCTCCTACTGCAAACCCATTTTCTTTTTCAATATGCCGACATACTGTCGAGAAACCATAACCTTTTCCCCGTTTTGCAGCGTCACTTCAAACCGTCCGGAAAAAGAGGGAGCAACAAAATCAATCTTATCTGTGTTTAAAACCATGGACTTTGAGGCGCGAAAGAAGCTGCTGTCTTTACAGAGTTTTTCAAATTCATACAGCTTTAGTTTGCTCTCATAGACATTTTCCCTGCAATAAAAGAACGCGCGGTTGTCTACCACTTCAAAGTAGAAGATATCATCCATAGAAAGTCTGTGAATTTCTTCTCCCTTAATTCCTACCAATCCGTTTTTGGTTGCCTTGAGGGACTGGAGCAGATGCAGCATATCAGTGTTCAGTTCGTGACAGCGAAGGATAATTTCTTCTTCCTGCTCCTGTCCGATTTCTTCTATGATAATCTTCATCCCCCATACCTCCGCATATATAGCATAACATAAAATGGTTATAAGTAAATACTGTTAAAAGCGACCTGTCGAAAACAGGCGGTAAGTTGTATCTGAACGGCGGTCAAGTTAATTTGCTTTGAGTACGCTGCTCGGAACTTTTCCGATAAGCCGCTGACACGGATACCCAAATGCCGTCAACAATTCGCCATCATGAAAACCGAATTTTTGATAGAACCGGCGGGCTCCGGTACCTAATGAATCGCCCTCCCGGTAAGTCACAACAGATACTTCTTTGCCGGCAGCAAATTCCGACATTGCCGTGATTAACAAACGTGATGCAATACCGCTGTGTCGGTATTCCGGATCAACGGCAAGAAAATCGATTTCGTTTCTTTCATGGGAAAATGCGATACACCCGACAGCATTTTTCTGATGCCGAATCACCAGCACCTCACGATTCTCCGATTTTGCCTTTAACTGTGCCTCGAATTCACCCTGCTCAAAACCGGGAAAATACTGCTTCATTCCCTCCGCAAGCTTTACAAGAGAGGGAATATCCTCCTGTATGGGAGACACGGGAAACATCAACTCCGCGTATTCC
>CAUHFD010000271.1 GCA_959605275.1 uncultured Eubacteriales bacterium
CGGCGGCACATGTCCGCCTGCGTGACAAATTTTAAAATTTATAGTTTTTCGACAGTCTGAAGGCTGTGACAAAAAATTTTGTCACAGCCTTTTCTTTATATCAAAGCCACTTATCCGGCTTTTTTTATTTTTGAAATCATCACAGTGATATCATCGCTGTGCCCGTCAATTCTTCTGCGCTGTGCCTCGCGACAAAGATAGGAAGCCAGTTCCCTGGCACTTTTATCACAGTACAGTTCCATTTCTGCCTCAACCCAGTCTTCCCCTGTCTCTAGAACGCCGTCTGAAACCATAACTACGATATCTCCGTCCTCCAGGGTAATACCGGTTCGGTCAAAATGGATTCCCTGCAAAATCCCCACCGGCAGGGATTTGCAATCAATTTTTTGTACGACTCCCTTATGATAAACAAAAGAAGCCGCCGCCCCTGCTTTCATTAATTCCATCTTTCCGGTATATAAATCCACACATCCGATATCCAAGGTAGCAAGTGATTCATCGCTTGATTTCATAAAAAGGGAAGAATTCAGCAGCTTGAGCGCAGATTCAAATCCGAATCCCGCTTTGATCAGCTTCAAAAAAAGATTGCAAGTCATCACACTGTCTACTGCGGCGCGGGTTCCGGTTCCCATACCATCGCTCAATATCATATGTGCGAACCCCTTGCCGTCCAAAAAGTATTCATAGCAGTCACCGCACACCTGACCGCCGATTGCATTTTGCTGTGCTGCATAAAACTCCAGTCGATAATTCGCCTTTTCAAAGAAAGACAGTTTTTCTTCTCCGTTTACTGCGGCTTTGCTCGGAATTTCAAAATCCCGCTTCAACGCATCCGATAATGCTTCGGCAATGATATTCAGATTGGTGTGAAAAGGGGTATCAAAATACGCTTCTATACACATTCTTCCATATTTATCCAACATACAGCTGACCTCTTTCGGCAGCTCGGCAAAGCGTTCAAATACTTCCTTTACTTTTCCTTGCGCAGCACGGTCAAAATGCTGAATCTCAGCCAGTTCATTGCTGACCTCGCACAACATATCCGCAATCCCGTTAAACTGTTCGATCGCTACATTTCTGACATCTGAAACTCTGCGGTTTGCATTTTCTTTTGCCAGAAAATCCTGATAATTATGATTCAAGTCTATCACTAAATCCTCTAATTTGCAGCATTTTTGCTGAAAATATATTGGCATTTTCTCTCTTGTCACCTTGCCGTCATTTCGCAGGATTTTTCCGGCATGGTTAAACGCATCCATTACCTCGCTGTAAGAAGTTTCCCAACAAAACATCTTCAATCCACATCGTTTACAAATATGTTCCGCAGTTTTATCATATACGGTTGCAATATTGTGCGCTGAAATATCATTCATTTTCCGGGAAACATTCTCAATGGACTCTTGCAGATCCAGCAATGTTTTTGAGGCAAAGCCTAGTTTTGCGGATATTCCGGTCTGACCGGCGGTCACATCCACCGGCTGTACCTCTTTTGTCGGAAATTTAACTCTTTTCAGCATTCTCTCCGGCACCAGCATAAATGCTGTTGTACCGATCAGTACGTCTAACAAGCTGTAAATGGCACTGCTGTCCGCCTTGACTACAAATAATCCGAAAATATTAGCAGAAATAAACACAGCAACTTGTCCGATTTTTCCCGCCGGTCGAAACACCGCGGCAATAAAACCCGCAACTACATAAATACCTCCCGTGATTGCCAGTTCCGGACTATATAACGCCATGGCGATTGCCGCCGCAATAGATACCGTTGCACATCCGCCGATACCTCCGCAGTAAGCTGCCCCGAGAATCAAAAAAATAGACAAAATCCTTCCCAGGCTGTTTCCGTACCATTCTACTCCGCTTAGGGCAATAATTGTCATGATTCCGACAATGATACAACTTGCCGACTCAGCCATATCATACATATGGATGGGTTTTCCGCCGAATATCGATTTATAGCTTAATCTGCAAAACAAGGTCATTGCTGACGCTAACGCCGCTTCCAATACCTTTAAAAAAAGAAAAGTACCGGATTGATCGGTTGCAACAGACACAATAATACCGCTTACTAAGGAAATGGCTCCGGTCATTACCGATAAAACCAGGATGTTGTCACGCAATTTGCGGTATGGCCTCATAAGCTGTTTTACCGCTAAAACCAGAACAAGCGCCGCTATATAAGACAAACTTTCAAAAAATTTACCCCGAACCAGATACCCCGCAAGACACCCAATAAAAGAAACATACGACATGCGAAGCGGAACTGCCGCCGTTAATGCAAGTCCAAACGGAGACAGGCTTCCCATAACCTGAGCATCTGATACAAAAAAAGCGATTAATGAAAAAATCACTGATTTGATAACCAATATATTAACTTTAGGTTTTACAACTGTCTTCTTTGCCTCTGCCGTTTTCAAATATAACACCCCGATATCATAGTTTCCGGGAAAAATATTATTGGAATATTTTTCCTTACGTTTGCATAACATATTATACCGAGTAAAAATGGCAAATTTTGTCGTAAAACAGAGAACCGCAGAAATTACTCAAAATTTCTGCGGTTCTCTGTTGTCTTGATTAAACACCTATCGCATTCGTTCTTGTTTTTCCTCTTTTTTCCGAAGTAGAGTATACCTTTTCGGCTTTTCGGTGGGATATTCTGACGCATATTGTTTCAGCAGCAAAATAATTTTCTTATTTTGTT
>CAUHFD010000272.1 GCA_959605275.1 uncultured Eubacteriales bacterium
ATTTCGGTTTTTACCGGTGTAGGGGAGCGTACCCGTGACTGCAATGATTTATACAATGAAATGATAGAAAGCGGCGTTATCGACAAAACCGCGCTGGTCTACGGGCAGATGAACGAGCCGCCGGGAGCCAGAATGCGGGTTGGCTTATCCGGACTGACCATGGCAGAATATTTCCGTGACAGCGAGGGGCAGGATGTTCTGCTGTTTATTGATAACATCTTCCGCTTTACTCAGGCAGGCTCGGAGGTGTCGGCACTGCTCGGACGGATGCCGTCCGCAGTTGGATATCAGCCGACTTTGGCAACCGAGATGGGCGCATTGCAGGAGCGGATTACCTCCACCAAAAAAGGCTCTATTACCTCGGTACAGGCGGTTTATGTTCCTGCGGATGACCTGACCGACCCGGCACCCGCAACGACTTTTGCGCATCTGGACGCCACTACCGTTCTCTCCCGTGCGATTTCTTCGCTGGGTATCTATCCGGCTGTGGATCCGCTGGAATCCAATTCCCGTATTCTTACCCCTGAAATCGTGGGTGTAGAGCATTACGAAGTGGCAAGAGCGGTACAGTCTACCCTCCAGCGTTACAAGGAGCTGCAGGATATTATCGCGATTCTGGGAATGGATGAGCTGTCAGACGAGGACAAGCTGACCGTTGCCAGAGCCAGAAGAATTCAGAACTTCCTTTCTCAGCCCTTCTCGGTGGCAGAAAAATTCACCGGTATGCAGGGCAGATATGTCCCGATTAAGGAAACCATCCGCGGCTTTAAAGAAATTATCGAGGGCAAATACGATGACATCCCCGAATCGGCATTTTTGTTTGCCGGCGGCATAGAGGACGTATTGGAGAAAGCCAAACAAGCGTAATCATCAATTCAAGGAGGTGTCCCGACATGTCGGAATTTCATCTTTCCATTGTTACTCCTGAGCGGATGTTCTTTGACGGCGAAGCGGAGCGGGTTGTGGTACGCACCATTTCGGGCGATGTCGGCATTCTGAAAGGACACGCAAAATATATCTCCGCGCTCGGCACCGGCGCGCTCAAAATCAAGTTTTCCGACGGCGAAAAGATCGCGGCATTGTCCGGCGGTTTCATCAAGGCTGATCGGGAAAAAACACTGATTTTAGCCACCACCTGCGAGTGGAAGGACGAAATTGATCTCGAGCGGGCAAAACGCGCCGAGGAAAAGGCGCGCGAAATGTTACAGCACGCCCAGAGCAATGCCGAACACGATCTTGCCGAGCTGAAACTGAAACGGGCTGTAAACCGAATCAACATTGCAGAATAGTTTTCGGTCACAATATATCGTTTAAAAAGGAACCGTTCTTATAAGAAAAAACGGTTCCTTTTTTAATTTTTCAGAATAACCGGCATTCTGTAATCTATGACTTTGAAAATCCCAAATCACTTTTCGGATCCATTTGCTGTATCTGAATGAAATCATTTTATTTTTTTCAATATTTTACAATACATCTTTCACCGTATCCAGTATATTAAGGTTAGTTTCTTTTTACAATTGTAATATACCCGCATGAGAAAACAATAATCTGCAAAAGAATACAAATCAAAAAGGATTGGTGATTTCAGTGAAAAAAGATATGCGCAAATGGTTACAGGAGATGCTCGATGCCCCGCAGAAAACGGCAATGCCGATACTGTCTTTCCCGGCAATTCAATTGCTCGGGATCAGTGTAAAAGATCTGATTTCGGACAGCGACATCCAGGCAAAAGGGATGAAAGCAATCGCTGACCGGGTACCGTCCGCCGCGTCGGTCAGCCTGATGGATTTGTCGGTAGAAGCAGAGTGTTTCGGCTCCTCGATCGTCTTTTCGGATGACGAAGTGCCGACCGTTACCGGCAGTATTGTTTCTTCATTGGAAGAAGCAGAAGCTTTGAAAATTCCCGAAATCGGCTCGGGCAGAACCGGTATTTATATCGGCGCAATCGAGAAAGCGGTCAAGGAGATTACCGATCGTCCCGTATTCGCCGGCATCATCGGTCCGTTCTCCCTCGCCGGCAGATTAATGGATGTTACCGAAGCGATGATCTACTGCTATGAAGATCCTGATATGGTACATACGGTACTGCAAAAAGTCACCGACTTTTTGATTCGCTACGCAAACGCATACAAGGCTACGGGCGCGCACGGTATTATTATGGCAGAGCCCCTTGCCGGACTGCTGTCCCCTGCACTTTCACAGGAATTTTCCTGCGATTACGTGAAACAAATCGTAGACGCGGTTCAGGACGACAACTTCCTTGTCATTTACCACAATTGCGGCAACGGCACCATTGCCATGATCGATGCCATTCTGTCCACCGGCGCTTCGGCTTATCACTTCGGAAACGCCATCTCAATGGCGGAGATGATGACTCATATTCCGTCGGATATTATTGCAATGGGGAATGTCGATCCTGCCGGAGAACTCCGCAACGGTACTGTGGAATCGGTAAAAAAAGCAACCAAAGATGTCATGGAAGCCTGTTGTAAATATCCGAACTTTGTCATTTCCTCGGGTTGTGACATTCCGCCGATGTCCAAATGGGAAAACATTGACGCATTCTTTGAGGCAACTGACGAGTTTTACGGCAGATAAACCTGTGAATATAAAAAGGCAAGGAGTTGATTTTACAACTTCTTGCCTGAGCGTGTCGATAAAGTCGACAACGCTCTGGGAGAGGGGACTTTCCCCTCTCCC
>CAUHFD010000273.1 GCA_959605275.1 uncultured Eubacteriales bacterium
ACCGACGTGTCAGTAAAATTCTCTGGTTATGTAACAGCTGATTTTGATTACGATTCGACCACCGGTAAATATTTAAAAAGTGAATTCGGGCAAAAACAAATCGATAAAAACAATAACCAGCAAATTGCAGTGGATAATGTCTTTGTTTTATATGCAGACATTCATCTTTATGCCGGAAGTAACAAATGGATGGATGTGGAATACAATAAAGGCGGCTCCGGATATTACATATCCAAAGGTACCAAAACAGATTTTACCTGGAGCAAAAACGGTAGCAATAAACCTTTTCAATTCAAAGACGCTTCCGGCGCAAATTTGAAAGTCAACCCCGGAAAAAGCTGGTTCTGTATTGTATCAGATGAACAAAAAGGAAATACTACCATCAAATAACAAAAAAACAGCAGAATAATGACAATCCCCAACGGGAATGCTTGTTTTGTAATGATTTGCATTTTTCATTTATGATTGAATTCATGCAAAAAGGTTCGACAACATTACGAAAAAGCATTTTGTTGGGGGTTTTTATTGATATGTCACGGGGTTTAAAAACGATTTCTCAGGGAATATCCCTGTTTACCATAGGCGGCATCGGATATGTTATCATCGAAAACATTTGGCGCGGATATTCTCATATTACCATGTTCTTTGCAGGCGGCTTGTCTTTCTTGTGCATAGAAATCATGGATGTCCGACTCGGAAAAAGCGTAAATACTTTTGGAAAATGTATTCTGGGTTCTACCATTATTACGACCATTGAATTTGTATTCGGATGTATCTTCAATCTATATTATAAGATGGATGTTTGGGATTATTCTCATCTTCCCTTTAACTTGTTCGGTCAAATCTCTTTGGTGTTCAGTTCTCTGTGGTGTCTGCTCACCTACCCGGTATTGCAAATCGGCAAAAGTATTCGCCGCGGTCTATTTAAAGAGGGCAAAAAGAGACTTGCCTCACCGGAATATCACACATTGCAAATTTAATAGCATGATTGGTGGCACAAACAAAAATTCGCATAACCAACTTTCCCCTTTCATATGATTAAAACAAGAAGGAAATGAAAGGAGCGGTATAAGTTATGCGAATTTTTGTTATGTCCGGAAAACAACTGTTGATTTCCGTCTCTGCAGGTATCATTGCAATTGCTTTTATCATCGGCGCGGAAATATGGTCCAAACAAACTACGTCCGCCTCTGTACAACCGAAAAGGCTGCCGATATATTGCGTAAAAACCGAAGAAAAACAAATCGCGCTGACCTTTGACGCCGCTTGGGGAAATTCTGACACCGATCAATTAATAAACATTTTAAAAAAGCATCATGCCAAAGCTACTTTCTTTACAACCGGAGAATGGGTAGACAAATACCCGGATGATGTTAAAAAGCTTTATCAAGCCGGACATGATATCCAAAATCATTCTGACAAACACCCACATGTGGCAGATATCAGCGCGGACAAATTAAAAAAGGACACCTTATCTTGTGACGATAAAATTGAAAAGCTGATTGGGAAACGCCCGACACTTTACCGCGCTCCGTACGGCGAATATGATAACGATATGATGGCTGTTTTTGAAAACGAGCTGAAACATTTCGTGATACAGTGGGATGTTGACAGCAGGGATTGGAAACGGCCGACTGTTGAAAAAATGGTGGACTCGGTTACAAAATCAGTGAAATCGGGCAGCATTTTGCTTTTCCATAATGATCTGGAAAACACGCCGACGGCACTGGACTCTATTTTGACACATTTGGATAAAGAAAACTATCAATATATTTTGGTAAGCGAACTCATTTTAAAGGAAAATTACACGATAGACAATAACGGTATGCAAATAAAAAAGTAACCTTGTCGAAAAAATGGTTTTTTGGTTGATTGGCAGAACGCTTTATGTTATAATGCATTTAAAAGGAGTTGGTACGATGGATCATTTGATTACATATAAAAATCTCAGATGTTTTACCTACTCGAATGATAAAATATGCAAACTGCCTATCAAAGGAATTGCCATTTCTTTTTTTGGATTAGGTGAGGCTCAAATGTTTGATGAAGATACTGAGGAAGGAAAATATTTTGCTGAAAAAGGAATCATCTATATCATGCCCTATAATAATCCATGGGCATGGATGAATAAGCAGGCGATAAAATATACCGACGAAATTATTGATGTCTTGATCAAACAATATCATTTATCAAATAATATACCGATCGTTTCTACGGGCGGAAGCATGGGTGGACAGTCGGCGTTGGTGTATACCGCTTTATCCAAGCATACACCTGTTGCTTGTGTTGCAAATTGTCCTGTATGTGATCTTGTTTTTCACTTTACAGAACGTCCTGATTTGCCGCGAACTCTGTACAGCGCTTTCTACCATGAAGAGGGTTCATTGGAAAAGGCTTTGGAGTCAGCTTCTCCCATTCATATGGTGGAAAGAATGCCTGACGTAAACTATTATATATTCCATTGCGAGTGTGACAAAGCGGTTAATAAAGAAAAACATTCAGATGTTTTAATCGACAAAATGAAGAACAAGTTTAAAGTTGTTTACCACACTGTCCCTGATCGAGATCACTGCGATTTAACAGAGGATATGTGGAAACTCTATAACGAATATATTTTATGTTCACTGAACAATTCATAAACAAC
>CAUHFD010000274.1 GCA_959605275.1 uncultured Eubacteriales bacterium
CTGCGCCCCGCCCACCGTCAAACCCTTTAGACCGCACTGATCGATTAAAGCAGAGGCATAATTTCCCTCGGGACGTTTAAAGGTGCTGCCGGCGCTCGGATACTCTAACGGCTGTTTACTTTTACGGCGTTCCATTAAATCATCCATTTTTGCTTTGATTTCCGACTGGGAGCCGGGAATTAACTGTAGCCTGACGCCGGTGATGCAGTAATCCGGCATATCTGTATAAATACTGTGCCGATAGCTTAAATGAAGTTGTTCTGAATGAAAATGTCCCGATTCCAAACGGTCTGTAATATGAGTTGAAGAAATCACAACATCTTTCATTTCGCCGCCGTATGCTCCTGCATTCATGTATAATGCTCCGCCTATTGTTCCAGGAATTCCCCATGCAAACTCCAGTCCGGACAATCCATGCAGATAAGCTTCGTAACATACTTTTGCAAGTGAAGCTCCTGCTTGGCAATAAATGACGGTATCCTCCACTGTAATTTCTGAAAACGAGTCGGTTAATTTCACAATAACTCCGTCAAATCCCTCATCAGATGCCAGAATATTAGATCCTTTTCCAATAACGTATTTTTTAATATTCCATTCGCGACAGCAACGTAAAATATCAATTAGCTGTTCCTGAGTGCGGGGACAAACTAAAAAGGAACAATTACCGCCTATTTTAAAGGTAGTATGATTTTTCAGCGGCTCATTTTCTTTGAAATCGTAATCTCGGGATATTAAGTGTTCTTTAAAGGCTGATAAGTTGTCTGTCATATTTCGCCTCCGTGTTTTGATTATTGATTCTTACTTTCCTGTAACATCTTATAAAAATCTATGTTTTTCTTTTCCTTAATATACCCGAAAAATCGTTCTTCATCGGCGTTGAGAATTAACCTTTCCGGAAAACCGATTTCTTCCAGCATAGAAAGCGCTGTTTTCACTTTGCCGATTTTAGTGGCAAAGTGCGAATCAGAATTTACTACAACTGTCACTTCATATTTTTTGCAGAGTCGAGCGATTTCCATACAATTTGCTTTAGCACCGGCGCGTAACACAAAGGATTCATTATTGATTTCAACAATTTTGTCGTATTCCTTGAATGCCTTTACTGCTTTTTCATAATCATAACGAAACAGTTCAGTCCCGCTGTGTCCGATTACATCAATATAAGGATTTCTGGCAATATTCAGATAAGCCCGGGTATGATATTCCATCGTTTGTGGTGGACATGTGGGCGCATGAAAGGAAGCAATCACCCAATCAAGCCCTTTCAGGACATCCTCCGGCAAATCGATCTTGCCGTTATCGTCTAAAATATTGACTTCTGCTCCGCGTAATACCAATACATCATATACAATACGAGGAATCGCCCGAAGATTTGCAAAATGCCAATAATGAGGTGCATCGGTAATACCGGGAGCATGATCGGTTATGGCAATACATTTCATTCCGTTTTCCTTGCCGCATAACACATTTTCCAGTACCGTGCTGTATGCATGAGAGGATGCGACTGTGTGACAATGGGTATCTGCTATTGTTTTTAACATCTTTGTTTTGAGCCAGCCTTTCTGATTTGCGCTTACACTTGAATATTTACAGAACAGTATAAAATGATCCTACGAATATTTTCTTATTATTCCCAAGTTTTCACAACATTATTTTCTTCAAAAGACATTCCGAGATTGTGCATCAATTCCTGAGCGGCATTGTATCCCATTTTCTTTTGACGGTTATTCATAGCGGCAACCTCTAAGATAACCGCTAAATTTCGACCCGGCTTTACCGGGATCGTCAAGGAAGGAACCTGTACCCCGAGAATGCTGGTATATTCATTTTCCATCCCCATACGGTCATAGACCTTGTTCGGATCCCATTGCTCCATTTCGATAACCATATCCACTTTTTCGGTCATTTTAATGGATCCCATGCCGAATAAACGCCGTGCGTTAATAATGCCGATGCCGCGCAGTTCCATAAAATGACGGATATTTTCGGGTGAAGAGCCAACTAAAGAGCGGTTTGATACTCTACGTATTTCAACGGCATCATCTGCCACCAAACGATGTCCTCTTTTTACTAATTCGATTGCCGTTTCCGACTTACCGACACCGCTTTCGCCCAATAATAGAATTCCTTCGCCGTAAACCTCAACCAAAACACCGTGGCGGGTGATTCTGGGCGCAAGCTCCACGCTGAGCAAAGAAATAACACCGGACATGAATGCCGAAGTACTCTCTGCTGTCCGCAGTAAAGGCACATTGTTTTCTTTTGCAGCGTCGATCATTTCCGGAAAAACGGTTTGTCCCCGTGTCACAACCACGGCCGGGATTTTTTGGCGAAACAAATCGAAAATCCGTTGTTTTCGTACTTCCGGTTCTATACTTTCCAGATAAGCAAACTCCATTTTACCGGTAATCTGTATTCTGTTCGGATCAAAGTACTCATAAAATCCGGACAAATGCAAACCGGGACGATTGACCTCATTGACCGAAATCATAATTTCTTCTTCCGGTAAATAAAGCGGTTCTAAATTAAAATCTTTGATAATTTTGTTAAGTGAAACAGTAAACTGTCCTGCCATAACCGATTCATCCCTTTCTGACAAATTGCAAACATTGATTGC
>CAUHFD010000275.1 GCA_959605275.1 uncultured Eubacteriales bacterium
TTGGCAGCTTATCAATAAAAGCATATGAAAGGAATGGCAGTATATATGAAATTAAAGAAAATAGTGAGCGGTCTTTTATTGTCGGCATTGATTGCGGTAACAGCTTCCTCTTGCGGACAAAGCGTAACAGTTGATGTGGAGGCAGCAGCAGACACACTGTATCATAATATTACTTTTGAGGATACGATGGAACCGATGGATTCTTCGATGCTTTCTTCTATTTATTCAGATATTCAAAGTGATGATATTGTTAAATCCAAAGTTTACACCAGTACGACAGCAACAGCAGAGGAAATTGCGGTTTTTGAGGCAAAGGATTCTGCGGCGGCATCCCGTTTGGAAACCATTGTAAACAATCGGATACAGGAGCAAAAAGATATCTATGCGGATTATGCACCTTTGGAAGTCAGCAGACTGGACAAAGCAGTCGTCCGAAAAGAAGGCAATTATCTGTTTTTTTGTGTAGCGGCAGATAAAGATAAGGTTGAATCTGAAATTGACGCATTGCTAAAATAAAGATCACGGTTTTACAAACAAGCAGGGGAAAATGCCGCTCGGCATTTTCCCCTGCTTGTTGTTTAAAGCACAGATTCGAACAGCTTATAGTTTCGTTCGATAAATTGTTCTTTTTCTTCTTTTTTGAGTTCACGGTGCGACATCAAGGAAATATCATAAATCTGCTGGCAAAGCATAGTCAGTTTGTCCTTTTTGTCTTCCTCTTGTTTCATGGATAAAATTTTGCAAATCAGCGGATTGCTTAAATTCAGGATGATTTCGTATTCTTCCGGGAAATCCATCGTCATACCGCCGAAGCTGCGGCTGATGTTTTGATAGCGTTTGGTTTGTTCGGATTGTGTTAAAACAGCAGGCGTTTTTTCTTCCTTGAAGTATTCGCCTTTTACAACAAGATTTTCCTTTCCGAGCGCTGACCGGAACAACTCGGTTAATGCGGTCATGTCTTCTTCGTTTACTGATTGTCCGCTGGTCAAGGTTTCCGGAAGCTCCGCGGTAACGCAGGAAAATTTGACTCCCTCTTCTTTCATCTCAAATTCCATCGTAAAACGAGGATCGATCGGATGGCTACATTCTACCACCTCTAAGCCGTTGCTTTTGAACAGCTCAATGTTTGCGGCTTGCTGCGCTTTATTATCGGTATAGTATACAACTTTGTTTTCTTTGTCTTCCCGTTTGTCAAAATATTCCGCTAAGGTCAAATATTCTCCGTCTACCGTTTTAAACAAGACGGCATCTTTCATTCGGTCAAAGAACTTGCTGTCGCGGATACATCCGTATTTGATCAACAGTTGGATATCATCCCAGTATTTGTTGTATTGTTCCCGATCGTCAGTGAAAATGGAATGCAGTTTATCCGATACTTTTCTGGCAATCAAGTTGGATATTTTCGCAACGGAACCGTCATTCTGCAAAAAACTTCTGGAAACGTTAATCGGAATATCGGGGCAATCCACGACGCCACGCAGAACCGTTAAGAATTCCGGTAAGATCTCTTTAATGTTATCCGCTACGAACACCTGATTGTAATACAGCTTGATCTCGCCGTACTCCATCAAGTCGATGTTATCCCGCAACTTCGGGAAATAGATGACTGCTTTTAATTGGAACGGGGCATCCACATTGAGATGAATCCAAAAAAGCGGATCATTGTAGTCGTGAAAAACATCTTTATAAAATTGTTTGTATTCCTCATCGGTGCAGTCCTTCGGATTTTTCAGCCAAAGAGGATGGGTATCATTAAGCGGCTTTTCCGGCTCTTCCTCTTCTTTTTTCTCTTTATTCTCATCAATCAGAATGATATTGTACGCAATAAAGGAACAGTATTTTTTTAATGTTTCCTGCAAGCGGTATTCATTTAGAAATTCTACTCCTTCTTCTCCGATATGGAGGGTGAGGGTAGTACCGCGTGTCGTTCGTTCTCCTATGCCGATTTCATAAGAAGAACTGCCGTCGCATATCCATTTGACCGGGGCGGCATCCGTCTGATAGGAAAGAGTGTCTATTTCCACAGAATCTGCCACCATAAACACAGAATAAAATCCCAATCCGAAATGACCGATAATACCATCCGCATCGGTTACGTCTTTATATTTTTCCAGAAAATCAACAGCTCCCGAAAAAGCAACTTGTGCGATATAATTAATCACTTCTTCCTCAGTCATGCCGATGCCGTTGTCTGAAATCGTCAACGTGTTTTTTTCTTTGTTGAAAGATACGGTGATCTGGTATTCTTCATTTTCAGCCTTTTCCGCTTTGCCGATTCCGACTAATCTCTCAAATTTGAATATCGCATCGCTGGCATTAGACACGACTTCTCTTAAAAAAATATCCTTATCGGAGTACAGCCATTTTTTAATGACCGGTAAAATATTTTCCGCTTTAACAGATATTTCTCCTTTTTTCATTTTCATTGACTCCTTTGCAGAATAAACTCAGTTTTGTCAAGGACCGCGGTCGAATTACCTCAGACCTCGATAATAGTATTATATTAGCACAATTTAAGCGGTAATGTCAATCCGCATGTAGGGTTAAAATGGTAATGCTGTGTAGCATTACAATAGATGTGAGACTAAAAGGTATAGAAAAAGTGATTGAGACC
>CAUHFD010000276.1 GCA_959605275.1 uncultured Eubacteriales bacterium
AATATACATGGGCTACGACCAGAATGATAAATGTTGTTAAGGACGCGTCTGACGCACATTCCGGAAGCACCTATATCTCTTATGCGTACGATGAAGAATTTTCCAATTATGTCGATCAGTCCGATGATATGAAGGATCGCGGCAGATATCCCGGCTTTGCACAGGATGTTACTGTTAACGCGAGCAAAGCGTATACTCTTTCTTTCTGGTTCAGAAACGAAGGCGTCTCTGCGGCTAATGTGAAAGTTGTGGATGTTGCTACATTGGATCCGGGTAACAGCTCAAACACCAATAAATTTGTGAACGAACAGAAAGTTGCTACTCCGGGAGAGTGGACTTATTTTGAAAAAACCTTTACGCTCGATACCATTGACTATACCACTCCATTTACCCCTACGGTAGATGAAAACGGAAATACGACTATCCGCGTTTACATTCAGGGCACCCAGGGTAATGATATGTCGTGTGATTATGATGATATTGCATTGTATGAGGCGGTAGCTTCTTCTTATACTGACCAAACCTCCGGTGTGTCGGTTGATCTTTTAAGAAGCAACCCGTATGATTATTATGCTGTGAAAGATGCACAGACCGGTGCGGTGACTGTTAATGATATTCCTACGGCAATGACGGTTTCTACTAAAAATGAAATCTTTTCTATCAGCTTTACCGATGCAGACGGTGCGTATGATATGACCGGCAGGAAGGTTAAAATTTCACTGCCGAGAGCAGCAAGCGGCACACTGAAGTATTATGACAGCGCCGATAAGACCTGGTATGATGTTGAAGCCAATGATGTGATTGCAGTCGGTGATCGCGATGTGTTCACGGTGGAGAGTGTAGATACGCTTTTGTTCTCCTATGCTGCTAATCCTTCTCTGGATGACGGTGGCGACAAACCGAATCCGGGAGAGGAGAAGCCCAATCCGGGAGAAGACAAACCGAATCCGGGAGAGGAGAAGCCCAATCCGGGAGAGGAGAAACCCAATCCTGGCGAGGATAAGCCGAATCAGGAAAATAACGGTAATGGCAAAGAATCGACCACACCCGTAACCGGTGAATCTGCGGTGCCTTTTGCAGTTGCAGGTGTTGCAATTGCAGCGATCGTGGCTTTCAAGAAAAAAATATCTGTTTAATTTAAAAGAGGAGATATGCATGAATACAAAGCGAATCCTGTCCATTCTGCTAACTGTGTGCACTATTTGTTCTTTTACTGCCTGCGGAAAAACAGAGGGCAATTCCGGAGCTTCGGCTCCGGATCGCTCTGATATTTCCGGGGGAGTGAGTACCGTTGATTCCTTATCCTCTGATACTGTTTCTTTAGAAGGTGCCGAAAGCGGGATGGATTCGAGCTCTAAAGCAGGCAACAGTACCGTTTCTACCAATTCAAAGCCCGGTAAAACGGACATCACCTCGTCAAAGAATACGGGCGGGAATCAGGTAGTTATTGATAAACCCGGTGAGATTAAAGAATCTGACATTCCGATTGAAAAGGGATTGAATTTTGGTGGTAAAACGCTGAAATTAGCAGTTGGTTATACGACTACCAGTTCTTTCGCCGCCATGGTGAAAGCGTTCGAGAGTACTTATAACTGTAAAATCGAGATCATACAGCTTAGTTTCGATAAATATTTAGCAGATCTTGCGGCAAAGGTCACCTCCGGAGAGGTGTTTGACATCGTTTATGTGCATGGGTCGTTTTATCCGAATTCTTTCATCAAAGGATTTTTTCAGCCATTGGACGGAGTTTTCACCACCGCGGATTTGTATGACGTAAAAAATCTTGCGGCCGGCGGTATTGACAAAGTAAAGTCGGAAGGATTTGCATGGAATGGACATTATTATGCAGTCACAGGATATCAAACCAGCGTGCCGATGCTGTATTACAACAAGAAAATGATGGTTGCTGCCGGATATACCGGTAAAAAGGATCCGCTGGCTCTGTATGAATCCGGCGAGTGGAGCTATCAAAAGCTGGAAGAAATCGGCAAGCAGGTCACCAACGCTTCTGCAGGAATATACCTTGGCGGCAGAGATTTTTTTGCCGGCGGCTTGGTGGCGTTTAACCGCGGTCAGTTTGTAAAAATGAACGGTACTACCGTTTCCGAAAATCTGTCTGATCCCCGTATTTATAATGCGTATAAATTTCAGAGAGATATTTCTTTAGGAAGCGGAGCCATCATTAATTATAAAACAGGTACCGGAGGACAGGATTATTCTGCTTTTGCAAAAGGAAAAACATATATGTTTTATAATGATTCATCCATGTACAGTACATTGGCAAAAGCGGCTGCTGAAAGCGGCTATTTTGGGAAAAACAAAAGTAACCTCGGATATGTCCCTTTCCCTTACGGTCCGGATAATACCAAAAAGGAATATTTTATTAAATGGTTAGAGGGCTGGGGAGCAGGGATCAATTGTAAAGATAAGCGCGCTGCGGTTGCCTTTACCAAATTTGAAAGCAAATGGAAAGACGGCGCGAAGACGAAATATTCAGCACCGGATGAATTTAATTCGTTGGTGGATAAACTGCTGACCGGAAATGTTTTTTGGAACATAGGTGGTTTTGCAGGTAAATCTACTTATGTGCCGGGACTTCAGGATGAAGTATGT
>CAUHFD010000277.1 GCA_959605275.1 uncultured Eubacteriales bacterium
GAACTGTGCAGGGGATTCAGCCGGTATTTCGGCGATAATGAAGAAGAACTGCCGGTTATATATGCAATGCTGGCTCCTTTTGATTATAGTGAATGGAATGCAGACCTAGGGCTGCCGCTTTTTTGGGAGGCGCAGCATCAAATTGCGTTGAACAACCCGGATACGATGCGGGAAATACCGATTTACGATCTGCCCTTGGATTATGTGCCGCCGAAATTGGCAGACGCTTATCCTCCGGAAACTTTTCATCCGATTCATCCAATTTGCAAATCCCCGGTTGGAAAGCGGATGGCGGAGGCGGCAATGGAACTGGTGTATCACGTCGGCATGAAGTATATGCCGCCCTTTCCGGTTTCGTATGAAGTTGTATCAGATCGCGTGAAAGTAACGTTTTCATCTGTCAGCCGTCTGAAATCCCTGGACGGAGAAAAATTGCGTGGTTTTTGTATTTGCGGGGAAGATCGGTGCTTTGTGCCTGCTGAGGCAGAAGTGTGCGGAGAAAAAGAAATTGCGGTGTACAGTGCTCAGATTAAGCGTCCGGTTGCTGTTACATACGCATTTCAGAATTTGAATCATGACTCCAATCTGTGTGATAATGAAAGCAGAATGGCTGTTCCGTTCAGAAGTGACCGAATCGCTTCCGAGTATTTTCTGCCTAAAAAGTAGAGAAAGCAGATGGTGAGTACTCAAAGCACCTGTTTGACGGTTGATATCCGGTGAACAGGTGCTTTTTACTTGGTGTTTTCAGCAGTACAACAATAAAAATGTTTCAACAGGAATTGCAAATGAGTCGGAAATATTGTAAAATAGAAAGAAAAATAAAAAGGATTTGAATACATGATTGAGATTAAAAATGCCATTTTGCATATATTGGATGCCAATTCGAATGTAAAAGTGATTGCTGATTATGAAATGGATATTGACGATGACGTGATCCATAAGTATTTGATGCGCCAGCTAAAGAAAGCGGATGATGAATATAAGCTAAAAGTGGGAAAACTCACCGACGGTAGTAAATTCAGTAAGCAATTCGATGACTATATTTATGAAAGATCAAGCTTTATTGATTTTTCCAAGCTGATTGCAGAAACCGTTTATGAGTTTGTTTCTACCTCGGATAAAATTCATTCCTGCGATGTAATTGTCTGCAAATATGAAAGCGATGACACACCAAAGCTAGCTATTTTAAAATGCAATTCCAAAGTGGCGTTTACCCATCAGATTTATAATACCGATCGGGGAACCAGAAACGGAATTATTAATCATTATGCGATTTTACCCGGCACCGGTCAGAGAATAGATGAATTTGCGGTGATTAACCTGCATACTTTTGAGGTGCATTTTTCGGATAAGGCACATTATAGAAATGGGGAAGAGGTGAATCTGATCAGTGATGTGCTGCTGCAATGCACTTGTGAAAGCGCACCGGCTGAAATGGTTACCATTGTCAATGCTATTGTAGAGAAGGTCGCGCTGCAGAGTGATGAAAACCCTTCTGTCGCGCTCTCCAAAGCAAAAAGTTATATGAATGACAAAATTGCTATGCTGGAGGAGGAAACTCCAAAACTGAATATCGAGGAACTTGGGAACACAGTATTCTCTGATTCAGAAGAAATGCATGATAAGTATGAGGAGTACATACAAAAAGAACAACTGCCTAAAAGTATCAAGGTGAATCGTGCACAACTTACCAACAGCGTAAAAACGCAGAAAATCAAAACGGATACCGGTATTGAGTTAATTGTTCCGGTGGATTATTACCGCAATAAGGATTACTTTGAATTTCTTACCGATGAAAGCGGGAAAATATCGATTCGGCTTAAAAATATCGGAGAAATCATTAATAAATAGCAGAAATCCCTCCGCTACATAGCGGAGGGATTTCTGCTATTTCAATTAGTATCCTTAGAAATTTTGTTTTTACCTGATTTTTTGCGGCAAATCAAAATCACAATACATCCGGAAACAATAAATACAACGCTCAGTAGAGCAATTAGCCACCAGAAGTTGGAAGAAGGAGGGGTGTATAACGGTGCTTTGGACGAAGTGGAATCCGGCACCTGTTGTTTTAACAGATAGGGATTAGAACAATATTTTATTGAAGTAAGCGCAATAATAGCAAGCTCGGTTGCTTCTATATTACTTTGGGTATCCGTTGTATATTTTTTAAATCCGCCGTCACTTCCGAGAAAAGCCAGCAATATTTCATCTAAACTTTTTCTGTTATTGATAAAGCGAGAATCATTCACATTAATTTTCAATGAATTTAACGCAATGATAATTTGACTTACCGTGTTGCAGCTTTCGTCCAAAAATGCCGATTGCCGTTGGCTGTTTGATTGCATATTCTGTAAATATTCTACGCCTTTTTTCAGTGCGGACTGCGTATTATCATCACTGCTGTATCCCGAAAGCGCGGTAAGCGCCAAGCCGGTAGTTTCCAAAGCGTTGTCCTTTTCGTCCAGCATTTGAAAGGATCCGTTTTCCAATTGCCTTTTCACCAAATATTGACGTAAAGCTTCCCGGGTTAATACGGAATTGTCAGAGATAGTATACGCATTGCTGTCTAAAGCGATTAAAGCATAAGCGAGAGCTTTGGT
>CAUHFD010000278.1 GCA_959605275.1 uncultured Eubacteriales bacterium
CCTATTCGCTACCTTTTTATTTCTTTTTTGTCACACATCATTGTACCACCTACATTTTTCAGCCATCTCATCTATCAATGATAAAATCATAATTGATAAGTACGAATAAAATCCCGCGCCAAATCCACCATTAACCGTGCGGCAGCCGAATAGCATGAGGCAGGTAAACGCGCAAAAAAGCCATCTGCTTCATAGGTAAAATATCCGCTGTAATGAATTTCATGTAATGCCGTAAAAATCGGTTTAAAATCCATCTTCTGCATGAAAGGAAGAGTATGAAGATCGCTTATGCCGTCATTATCATGAATATGCAGACAGCCCAGATGTTCTTTGCCTAATTTTCGAATCATTTCTTCTGCAGTCTGTGCCCCGTTCAGATTTGTGTGTCCTACATCAAGGCACACGGTAAACGGACCGTCTAACACACGCAGCATATCGAGCATTTCTTCCGCAGTGGAAAAAATAGACGGAGCGATTTGATTTCTCTGACTGTCCCATACGAACATGTTCTCTATGGCAATCTTGACACCGGCTTTTTCTGCATAAGGACGAAGGCGATTGTAATAACTTACATTGATATCGAAATATTCTTTCTGCTTTTCATCATATTGCCGATCGCCTAAAAAACAGGGATGAACCACAATATTCGGGATATGCGCAATGCCACACACTTCAATAGAACGAATCACACGGGCAAATCCTTCTTCGTCCGTCCAATGATGACCGAAGGGAGCATGTGCCTGCAATATTTCCAAGCCGATAGAGGAAGCCATATCACGAATGGCAGCCGCTTGTTCCAAGTAATTTGTGCTATCGAGTATTGTTGTTTTTTCCAAATCATACAAAGACAGATCAATGGCATCAAAACCTGCCTCAGCCAGTTTTTGCAGTGTTTCTTTCATGGAAAAGAAATGCGTCCATGCTGTTGTTGAAGTGCAAATTTTCATTGAAATCATCATTCCCGAAAAGTGCTGTCGATTTCACCGACATGCTCATTATTATTTTTTATCTTTATCCGAATCATTTTCCTGCTCCAATTCAATAGCAGGACGAATGACCGCTTTTACCTTAACAACCCTTCTGTCTTCCACAACAAGTACCGTAAAATCAACGTTCTGATAGGTCACCGCTGGCATTTCACCATCGTCGGGAATGCGTCCCAATATATCGGTAATTAATCCGCCCAACGTATCATAATCTTCGTTTTCGCTGATATCCAATCCTAAGGTTTCCGCTACTTCTTCCAAATCTGCCCCGCCGTCTATCATATAAGTGGTATCATTCATCTTCTGAATTTCAATTTCTTCAACATCATATTCATCCTGAATATTACCGACAATCGACTCCAGCAAATCCTCCATTGTAACAATACCGGAGGTGCCGCCGTATTCGTCCACCACTACTGCCATATGTATCTTTTTATCGGTAAACTCCTTAAAAAGCTCCCGACATCGATTTGACTCCGGCACATAAAGCACCGGACGAATAAAATCAGATATTTTAAAATCTTCGGTCGATTTACAGCCGACCAGACAAAGCAAATCCTTGACATAAATAACGCCGATAATATTATCAATATCATCTTCATAAACCGGGATACGTGAAAATCCCTCATTAATCGCATAATATACGATATCGCTGATAGTAGCATCCTGTGACACCGCAATGACCTCCGTACGGTGAGTCATCACTTCCTCTGCTGTACGGTCATCGAACTCAAAGATATTATTAATCATATCCTTCTGGCTCTCTTCAATGACTCCTTTTTCGTTGCCGACATCTACCATCATCCGTATTTCTTCCTCGGTAGCGTCTTCTTTTTCCTTATTCGGATCAACACCGAACAGGCGGGACAGACCGTTCGACAACCCGACCGTTAATGCGGCAAAAGGGAAAAACAAGGCTTTAAAAAAACGAAGCGGTGCAATACAGAAAAATGCAAAGCGCTCCGGACGGTGCGCAGCGACCTTTCTAGGCAGCATATAGGAAAGCACATATACCACAAACGTAACCAAGACAATCCAAAGCAGTAAGACAATTGCAGCACCCCACCAATGTCCCAAAAACAGCTGAAACGGAGTCAGAAAGGAATCAATCGGATTCACATATCCGATGATATTCCGAAGCATCCATGTTGCAATAACAACCGCTCCCATCGCAAACAAAAAAGCGCAGATATCACAAAAATCCATAAACCTTGAGGGAGACTTTGTAATTTTTAAAAGCTGTTCTGCTTTTTTGTTTCCGTCCTCACTCAATTTTTTCAGCTTGCTGTCATTAAATGTAACAATTGCTGTCTGCGACGCATTAAAAAACGCCGCTAACACAACCAGGCAGATGAAGATAATCACATAAGTGACCGTACTACCGTCGCCGTCCATTCAGTCAACCATTCCTTTCACTATCAATACGAATGAATCATTAATATATACATATAGTACCAGTATATAGAAAATCGTGAGAAAAGTCAATCAAAAATACTGTCAAACCGCACCCAATCGATATCGGTTCATGGTAAAATGAACTCGGACACATAAAGAGAATCATAGCAGACGTGGTA
>CAUHFD010000279.1 GCA_959605275.1 uncultured Eubacteriales bacterium
CGCTCGTCTAATGACATTTTTTATTCTGTCCGATTTGATATTGCAATTTAGAGAAATTTTATGAGTACAAAAAGCGCGGTTAAGATAAATAACCAGCCGCAATTTTCCGGATAAACAAAAGCTGTTTTTACCCGCAACAATCATAAAACAGGAGATTTTTACTTATGTATTGAATTTTCAAACCAATTATGCTATAATAAAAAGCAAAGCAGAGGATAAAACCTCTGCGCGCCGCATAAAATGCGGCTTAACGGTGCACTACACCGTAGCTTTTCTATTGCAGCGCTTCCGCCTGCGGCGGTCATCAAAACATCGTTTTGATGAAATTTATGTTATAATAACCTCAAAAGCACGTTGCGCTTTTGAGAACATTGAAACACTGCTCGCTTCGCTGCGCAAGTAGTTTATGTTATAATAACCTCAAACGCACATTGCGCTTTTGAGAACATTGAAACACTGCTCGCTCCGCTGCGCAAGCGGTTTGTATGATGGTAAATTAAAATCAGTCCTGTGGCATGGAATAGATTATTATATTTCGCCGTGATGCCTGACATTTCCCGGCGAAATATTTTGTGTTTTGATAATTTAATTTCAATAACTTTCATTGGGATGTTCTGTGGACGGGTGAAAGTTGCTTTTTACTGTTTTACGGATAAATCATGAGTCTGTTTATCCGCTTTTCGGCTGATGCGGTAATTTTGCGAATGTTGTGATACCGCCTGCTGATAAAAACTAATTACGAACAATTGTGTTTGTATTTTGGAGGACTGCTCACATATGATGAAAGTGATACGAAAAATTCAAAGGTCTATTATATTCTTTATCAAAATCGTAATGTTCATTTGTTTGTTCTTGGCATTCTTTGGACCTTATTTTCCAAAAATGTCAGAGCACTTGTTTCGTCTGAACAGAGTTACTGCGATCACCGCATCAACTTTTGCGGTACTCGGCATTGCTTTTATCCGTATATACGGCGGATTTGCTATCGGCAAAAAGAAGAGCAAGGAGGTTACGTATTCGGTATTCCTTGCGGCTCTGATTACCGACTTCATCACTTATATTCAGTTATGTATTATGGTAAAGCAGTTTCCCAATTTCGGTATCCTGCTGTTAATTATTGTTCTGCATTATATTATCGCATTTGTATTTGCACGATTCGGAAACTTCGTTTATTTTAAAATTAATCCGCCGGAAAAATGTGTCATTTTCTATGATCCGGCAGTCACTCCGCTGGATAAATACCTCAAAAAGATCGGCAAGTATAAAAAACAATATAAAGTTACAGAAATGACGGATTATCATGACGCTGATTATCGTACTATTATCCGCCGAAATGATTCGGTTTTTCTGTTTGATATCCCCGCAAAAGAAAAAGCAGAGTTACTTGATTATTGCTACAAGCGCAGCAAAAACATCTATGCTTTGCCCGAACTCAACGACATCATCGTGAATCATTCTCAACAGGTTATGTTAGATGATACGGTATTGCTTGCAACAACACAAAGCGAATTGTCGTTCGAACAAAAATTTGTAAAACGTTTAATTGATGTTGTTCTTTCCGGAATCGGTTTAATTGTTGCCAGCCCGATTATGCTCATTGAAGCAATCGCCATTAAAATCGAAGACGGCGGTCCGGTATTATTTAAGCAGGATCGTATCACCAAAAACGGAAAAATGTTTAAAGTACTTAAATTCCGTACTATGGTCGTAGATGCAGATAAAATGGGATACCGCCCGGCAGCAGATCGTGATGATCGTATCACTAAAGTGGGCAGTGTGCTTCGTAAGCTTCGGATCGATGAACTCCCGCAGCTGATTAATATTTTTTACGGGGACATGAGTATTGTAGGTCCTCGTCCCGAGCGAATCGAACACGTGGAAAAATATGTGGAAATGTATCCTGAGTTTAAATACCGCCATCGTGTAAAAGCAGGCTTGACCGGCTTAGCGCAGATTGTCGGTAAATATAACACCTCGCCTAAGGACAAGCTGATGCTGGATTTGATGTACATTGAAAAATATAGCATCTGGCTCGATTTCAAGCTGATGTTCCAAACATTAAAAGTATTGTTTAAATCGGACAGCACCGAAGGTTTTGAACCCGAAGTTACCATTAAGGTCAACGAATCGGGAGATGTGGAATTTGTAAAACACGATGATGTAAAAAATAACGAACAATAAAATTTTCTGTTTTCATCAGACAAATAAAAGAACAAACCGCCTATTTTGGCGGTTTGTTCTTTTATTTGGTGGAGACAGAGGGACTCGAACCCGCGACCTCTGCGATGTGAACGCAGCGCTCTAACCAGCTGAGCTATGCCTCCGAATCTATAACAAGCGGATATAATTATCCAAGGAGAAAATTTATCCTTGAATAATTATATCATTTATCACTTGGTTTTGCAATAGTCAAATCCAAATTATTTGGATATTTTTGTAGGTTTGTCAATGATGTGTTACATATTGGGGAAAGAAAATAAGACAGATTTGGGTGACAACCAGTTGAGAGGACGCATAGGGAAATTGTTATACTGCCTTTGAC
>CAUHFD010000280.1 GCA_959605275.1 uncultured Eubacteriales bacterium
ATCTCATCGTTTCTCTTTTATTTCTTTACCCCAACTATTGACATTGAGCCTTTATGAATAATCTGAAATTGTTGTCAAAACGTTGTCATGAAGACTTTTTAATCCTCTAAATCCCAGTGTTTATGCGGGTTTACAGCGTTTGCGGCTACTATTCCCACTCGATCGTTGCCGGGGGTTTGGTGGTGATGTCGTAGACAACACGATTAATGTTTTTCACTTCGTTTACGATACGCGAGCTGATTTTTTCAAGGATTTCATATGGGATCCGTGCAAAATCAGCAGTCATAAAATCAGTGGTTGTGACTCCACGGAGCGCCAGCGTATAATCATATGTGCGAAAATCTCCCATAACGCCAACCGATCTCATTGAGGTCAAAACCGCAAAATACTGGTGAATATCCCGATCCAATCCCGCCTTGGCTATTTCCTCACGGAAAATATAGTCCGCATCCCTCAAAGTCTCTAATTTGTCTTTCGTAATCTCGCCGATTACCCGAATCGCAAGTCCGGGGCCCGGGAAAGGCTGACGCCATACCAGGTAATCCGGCAATCCCAATTCGGTGCCAAGCGCCCGTACTTCATCCTTAAACAGCATTCTCAGCGGCTCAATAATCTCTTTAAAATCCACATAATCCGGCAAGCCGCCGACATTATGATGACTCTTGATTACCGCCGCATCTCCGGTTCCGGACTCGATAACATCGGGATAGATCGTTCCTTGCGCAAGATAATCCACCGTCCCGATCTTTTTCGCCTCTGCCTCAAACACCCGAATGAATTCTTCTCCGATAATTTTACGTTTTGCCTCCGGTTCACTAACCCCGGCAAGCTTGTCCAAAAAGCGCTGTTCCGCATCCACTCTGACAAAGTTAATATCCCAATCCTTAAATGCCGCAACCACTTCGTCGCCTTCATTTTTCCGCATTAAGCCATGATCCACAAAGATGCAGGTCAGTTGACTGCCTACCGCTTTGGACAACAGCGCCGCCGCAACCGAAGAATCCACTCCCCCCGATAAACCGAGCAGAATCTTTTTATCTCCAACCGTCTCTCTGATCTGTGCAATGGCGGTTTGTGCATACTGCTTCATCGTCCAGTCTCCGGTACACCCGCAAACACGGTACAAGAAATTATGCAGCATTGCAATTCCGTTTTCACTGTGCAGCACCTCAGGGTGAAACTGCACACCGTAAATCTTCCGGTTTGGATTTTGCATCGCAGCAGTCGGACAGTGCGCCGTATGCGCTGCAGCCGTAAATCCCTCCGGCAATTCAGCGATATAATCGGTATGACTCATCCAGGAAATGCCCTTTTCCGGCAATTCGGCAAACAGCAAACAATCATTGCAGTAAAAAGTTTCGGTCTTTCCATACTCACTGGTCGGCGCTGTTGCTACTTTCCCGCCCAATAAATGCGCAATCAACTGTGTGCCGTAGCAAATTCCCAAGACCGGTACATCCAACTCAAATATTTCTTTGGATATACTGGGGGAATCCTCCAGATATACACTGTTAGGTCCGCCGGTAAAAATGATACCCGTGGGGTTTTTCTTTTTAATTTCTGCCAGCGGCGTCTTATAAGACAGTACCTCACAGTAAACATTACAGTCTCTGACACGCCGTGCAATCAGTTGGTTATACTGTCCGCCGAAATCAAGCACAATAACAAGTTGATGCGCCATAAATTGTTTCTCCTTTTTTATGAACTCTTGATACAACAAACTTCAGTATTATTGTGCCATGAATTTGCATAAAATGCAAGTAGTTCTCTTGAAAATCAGAAGATATTCCGATTTTGTTCTTTTTTCGGCAGTTGTTCTGTATAGTATGAAAGAAATGCGTCGAATTCCTTTGATTCTGTCGATTTTATCTGATAACACATACTACTTGCGTAGCGAAGAGAGCAGTGTTTCAATGTTCTTGAGGAATACGGAAGTATTCCTCAAGGTTATTACTCGGCGGCATGGAATGCCGCATCTTTGCTCGCCGTCTGAAACCATACTGACCTGTTTTTCCGCTTTTTGACAGTACAATATCCAAAAATGAAACCGATAAATTCGACAGAAAGAACAAAACCTGTTTTTTCGACGAAAATTGGTTGATTTTAGAAAATGTTAATGATATAATCAGTGGTGTAAGTCTTTATTCGCGAGACAACGGATAATCCTTTTTATCCCGGAGATCGTCCGCTGACAAAATCGGCTTTGTTCTCCGCTATTCATTTCTTTATCTTAACAGAAAGGCGTTGATCGTTTTGGAATGGCAATTCTGGATTCATTTGGCTTTAGCGATCCTTGGCACTGCTTATTTTCTCTATTCTTATTTAAAGGAAAAAAAGATTTATCAGCTCTTGTTTGTTATCTGGATCCCGCTGACGCTGTTGACCTATGTGTGCAAAAAGCAATGGCAGATTTTGCTTTTGGGCGGCATTCAGTTGGTTTTCTTTATTCTCGTGATTTATTTTCTGTTCCGCAATCCCGGAAAGAAAAGCGCCATGCAAAGCACCCTTGATCAACTA